>CAKPJR010000047.1 GCA_934162925.1 uncultured Clostridia bacterium
AGGCGGGGGAATACCCGTGAGCTTGGAGACCATTGTTTTTAAAATTAATATGTTATCTTATATAATTATTTTCTAATTCTTGCAACACGTGTTCAAAATATTCTGGTAATGGAGCTTCTAATTCCACAATTTTTTTTGTTGTAGGGTGTACAAATTTTAGTTTTGCTGCATGCAACATTTGTCCTACAACACCAAATGGATTCTTTCCATTTGAATATGTATAATCTCCCACTATTGGATAACCTATTTCTGCCATATGAACTCTTATTTGGTGAGTTCTTCCTGTTTTTATTTTTACTTCTAATAGAGTATATCCATCATATCTTTTTAATACTTTAAACTCCGTAATTGCTTCTTTTCCATTTTTATCTACTGCCATTTTTTTTCTGTCTTTTAAACTTCTTCCTATTGGCATATCTATTGTCGCTTGGTTTTCTTTAACATTACCTCTTACTAATGTAATATATGTCTTTTCTACTTCTCTATTTTTTATTTGATTACTTATATCTATGTGAGCTTTATCGTTTTTTGCAACTATTACTAGTCCGTGATGTATCTTTATCTATTCTATGAACTATTCCTGGTCTTATTTTTCCACCTATTCCAGAAAGACTTCCCTTACACTTTGCCATTACCGCATTTACAAGTGTACCATCTGGATTTCCGTTTCCAGGATGAACCACCATTCCTTTTTCTTTGTTTACAATTAATATATCATTATCTTCATAAATAATATTTAATGGCATTTCTTGTGGTAATATATCTATTTCTTTCGGTTCTTCCTTTTCTATTGTTATTACATCGCCTAAAATCACTTTATATGATGTACGAACTTTTTTTCCATTTACAAGAATATTTCCCTCATCTATCATTCTTTGTACTGCCACTCTAGAAATTTCGTTTTCTAAATTTGCAATTACTTTATCTATTCTATTTCCTGCTTGTTCTTCTATTTTATATTCCTTCATTTTTTCTCCTATTTTCTGCTTTTAATAGTTCTATAAATTAACTCTATTGCAATAACTATGCAGCCTGTTACTACAAATATATCTGCTATATTAAATACTGGATACTTTAATACTGGATTTATATCAACAAAGTCTACAACATATCCTCTAGCAACTCTATCTATTAAATTTCCCATTCCTCCTGCAATTATCAATGATATGGCAATTAGTGATATAGTATCTATTTCCTCTCTTTTTGATATAGCAAACTTCATAAGTATGCCAAGTATAATAATATTGATTATTATAAAAATTAATATGTTATTACTGCCTATTCCGTATGCTCCTCCTGTATTTTCTACATATGTGAAATTTAAAACTCCCTTAATTATTTGTATGCTAGAATTAAATACATTTTTTATTACAATTTGTTTAACTATTTGATCTATGCAAATAGAAATTAGAATTATAAATATTATAAGTAAAATATTTTTATTTTTTATATTAATTTTCTTATACCTGCTTTCTTTCATAAATACAAAAATGATCATCTTCATATAGTTGTTCATATTTTTCTTTATCTTGTTTTATAAATGTTCTTAATTTAGCATCTTTATACATTATTAAATGTGTTATACCATATTTATCTAGTACCTCTTCCACATTATCTATACTTAACCCAGCTAAATTTAAATAATCATTAAATATGTCTACTCCTTCATTAAACTCTGGAGAATATAAATCAGCTCTTGAGTCTATGAATACTGGTATTCCTCTAAACAATAGATAACTTCCATAATTGTATTCATTATATAACTTAATATTTTCAATATCTAAATTATTTAAAATATAATCTGCTGCCATTACTGGATAGCTACTTTCGTCTACAAATTTATCTTTCATTTTTGGTTTATAATTTATTATGCTAATAATTAGTACTAAGTTTATAGTTATTATCATGCCAAGTATTCCTGTCATTCGTTTTATAAGTTTTTTGCAGCCTTCAGGATCATATTTATTTATCATTGAGCATATTAGTTTATTTAAGATAATAGTGCAAACTAATGCAAACATAGAAAATTGTCTTCTAGTGTAAAAGGTTAAGAATACTAATCCTCCCAACATAAATAAATCGCTTAATCTTATTTTTGTATCTGTAAAGGTTAATATTGATATAAAAATTATTAGCGCACACATAAAGTCTAAATTTTGTACAAGTGTTAATGGTAAATGTTCACTTATATTTTGAGTTGTTGTTCCTTGCATGGTTTTTACCAAATATGTATAAGGTGTAAGTCCTAATGGAGTAAGAAGTCCTGTAAATAAGCATATTATCATTATTATAATTAATAATTTTACACTATCATTTCCTTTAATTATTATTTTATATGGATTTTCATTAGCTTTTTTTCTTCTTTTTTGAAGAACTTTTATTCTTTCTTCTATTTTTTCTATTTTATTTTTTAAATCTTGTATTTCTTCTTCATTTTCAGTCTTTTTAATTTTCTTTTGCAAGCTTATAATTTTGCTATTATTTACAATAGTACTAGAATTTGAAAGAATATATATCATATATTCCGCTATATATGGTAAATACAAAATAAAATAGAATGGAAATACTGCAACATGAACGTTTGCTATAATTATTGGTATTATTACTAAGCCTATTGCATATCTTTTTCTTTTAGTTTCTAAAAACATTTCTATAAAGTAAACAGTTAATAAAAACAATATAAATGTTGCTAATTGTGCTCTTGCAGCCAAATAATTTCTTAATAAATACATTGCTCCTATTGTTAATATAAATGATGTTAATTTATTTTTTGTAAGTTTAGTATTTACTAGATACATCATTACACCTAAAATTATGCTTAAAACTATTGTTGATATATATACACCTGCTTGTCCTCCTATATTATACACTAGATATATTCCAACATCATATAGCCAATGTGGATATGTATATTCTAGATTATGATATGAAAATGGGTCTTTCATATCTATTCCATTTTGTATAATATGTTCGCCTATTTTTATTGTATAAAAAGTATCATTTTGTAACGTAACTGGTGACAATGCGAAGCAAAATATCGCAATTAAAATTATTGCCATAGTATTAAATCTTATATTTTCTTTGCTTACTTTTCTCTCTTTTCCTTTCATTCTTGCTCTCCTATTTTATAAACTTTATTTACATATTAAGAATTTTAGAGTATCTTCCAAAAACTCTTTAATACAAATTATAATTTATATTATTTATGCCAATATATTATCATATTTAGATTTTTCTTACAACTATTTTATTTTATTATTGCCTTTTTTTGCTATTTTGATATAATTACTATATAAAGTTTAGTTGGTGATTATTATGATATTAAAATGTATTACACTTAATATGTGTCATGGTCAAGGATTGGATCGGTAAAATAGATGTTAGAAGACAGGCTATTTTACTTAGAAAATTTCATCCAGATGTAATCTTCTTGCAAGAAATTGACATGTATACAAAACGTTCTTATTATAGAAATCAATTATATTTACTTAGTAAGTACACAGGTCTTACATTTAGAGCTATGGGTACTAACATTAAATATAAAAATGGGTTTTATGGTGATGGAATTTTATCTAGATTTCCTATAGAGTATTCTGCCAATTATTTATCTCCGCTTACTGACTCTTCTCATGAACAAAGAGGTATCTTATGCAATAAAATTGCATTTGGAAATACTAAAATAAATGTATTTTCTGTGCACCTGTCTACTTTTGAGGAAGAACGAGTTTTAACAGCCAAAGAATTACTCAGAATAACTTCCAAAGTTAACAAAAATGAACCTATAATTATTGGTGGAGATTTCAATGTAGGAATAAAAAAGATTGGAAATCACAAATATTTATATGAATCTAAAACTTCCTATCCAGAGTATGAAATATTAAAAGAAAAATTTAAAAGTATAAATAATTCAGAAATTACATGGCGTTCTAAAGAATCAAATGCTTGTATAGATTCATTTTTTTACTCAAAGCATTTACAGTTATTAAAGCAGGAAACTATTAAAACAGATATTTCGGACCACTGTCCTGTATATACAGAATTTTTAATATAAAATTAATTAAATGTGTAAAAGAAGAAAAGTGGCTTTGCCACACTTTTCTTCTCGCCGATTTGAGTTTCCGAATGAAATGAGGAAATCTCAAAGGCAATGCGATTATAGCATTTTGTTGAATAGGAAAATCTTCGATTTTTCCTATTCAACAAAAAACAGCTCTTTTGAGCTGTTTTATTATATTTAGTTACATTGCTTCTGCTTGGCTATTTTCCTCTTCGTCGCTTTTTTTATCTATTACTTCTAAGCTTCCAATAGATACTTCATAAGCAACTCTTTGTTCTACTCTTCCATCATCAAATTTCTTTTCATACATTCTGCTTTGAACTCTACCTACTATTTTTACTTCTGTTCCAACTTCCATATTTTCACAGAATCTAGCATTTCTTCCCCAAGCTATACATGGGATATAGTCTGATTTGTTGTATGCTCTATTAACTGCTAGTAATAAATCTGCAATTTCTCTTCCAAATGGAGTTTGTCTATATATAGGTTTTTTGCATATGTATCCATTCAAAGTTACTTCGTTTGATACTTTTTCTTTTTGTTCCTCTTGTTCTTGTTCATTATATTCCATTATATCTTTTGCAAAAACTGTAAGAACTAATCTGTTCCTTTCATTTTCATAGCTATTGTATGATCTAAACTGTCCTTCTACAACAACTTTTTTCCCTATGCTTAAGTCAAAATTTGCAATTAATCTTTCAGATATAGTGATTGGAATAATATCTTCATTTCCGCTTAAACGTGGTACCTCTAAGTTAAATAAATAAAAACTTTCTCCATAAATTTCGTGACTAAATGTTTTATCACTAATAATCTTACCTATTAAAACTAGATAATTATTTTCTGTGTAATTTGTAATCAATTTTATTTCCTCCCTTTTGTTTTTCTATAGTATTTTATTCATTACCTTCGTGTTTTAGAATACTAATTTTTTATTCAACAATACTATTATACTACTTTTGGAAGGATTTGTCTACATAAAATGGTAAAATAATCTATTTTTTAATTGCTAATATTTTAAATTTTGCTACTCCCCCTGGTGTTTGCGCTTCTACTACTTGGTTTTTTTTGGCACCCAATAAAGCTGCTCCTATAGGTGATTCGTTTGAAATTCTGTTTTGTGATAAGTCTACCTCTGTTGATCCAACTATTGTATATTCAACTTCTTCATTATACTCCATATCTAATACTTTAACTCTATTTCCAACTTGAACTGTTTTTGTATCTATCTCAGACTCATCTATTATCCTTGCATATCTTAATTTATTTTCTAATTCTGCTATTTTAATTTCATTTGAAGCTTGTGCATTTTTTGCTTCATCATATTCAGAATTTTCAGATAAGTCTCCAAAACCTAGAGCAACTTTTATACGCTCTGAAATTTCTGTTCTCTTTTCAGTTTTTAGATACTCTAATTCTTTCTCTAAATTATCATATCCTTCTTGTGTTAATAATACTTCTTTTTCTTCCATTTGGCATTTCTCCTTTAAAATATTACTTAATTCATTCTATACTACTCCACTATTAAAATTTTGTCAAGTGTTTAGTATTAAATTCATTTTCTTTTATAATTCCATTATTTCCTATCAATTTTTTTATTTTTATCTTGTCATTTAAAATTATTTTTCTTGCTTTGTATAGTTCTTTTTTATATATCATACTTTCATATACTAATTCATTTTTAAAGCAATCCAACTTATATTTTTTTGGCATTTTTATTTCAAAGTAATTTACATTTATTCCACTAAACTTTTTACTTTTTATTTGAACTTTTTCTAGAATATTTACTATAATTGCCGTGTCATAAATCTTATATTGGTTTATAAGTTCACTTGGAAAATCTAAATTAAAAATTATTTTCGAGCATGCTAAACTACTTTTTTTATTATTAGAAATGTTTATCAATATTCCATACTCATTGTAGAGATTTTCTTCAACTTTCTTCCATTTATTAATATGATTTGTAATAATATTTAATGCTTTTACTTCTTTTGCTATATCTATTACTAAGTTTTGATTAAATTCATTAAAGTCATTAACTAGCATTGAAATTTCGGTTCTTTTAATATCTTCATTTCGTATCTTTAATATGTAAATTATAGTTTCCTTTATTAAACATTTAAATAAATACCTGCCATTTAATATATTTATATTTTTACTATACAAACAATTTTTTAATTCATTTGAATCACTCAAATATTTTGATAAAACTACATTATTAATCCCATCTTCTTCTAAGCTTTTAATGATTCTTTTTGATAATTTTTTTAGTTTATTTTTGCTTTTATTTTCATTATAAAAAATAGGTAAATTATATATTATTTTATCACTTTTATTTTCTACATTTATAATATTAAAAAAGCACTTTATTTTTGTTACAATCCTTTTTACAAAATCACAAGTTTTTTGTGTTTCTTTTATATAGACAACTTTCAATATTCTCACCTAAATATAATATTTGTTTTATTATATTTAAATTAGACCTATGATATTACACTAAATATTATTTTCTTGAACATTTACCGTATTGGAATAATATACATAATCATTTTCATCTTCATATTCAGATGTAAGCTTATCTGTATTTAAAACATATTCATTTGTAAGTTTTTGTGAATTTTTCGCTCTAATTTCAACACCTATAATTACTTTTCCATTCTCTGTTCTTTTACTAAAGTTGCATTCTTCTATATTTTCAGCAACTTCTATAATCTTGCTATAATTTCCATCATTATCTAATTCTATGAGATTTATGTTTCTATTCTCACTATCAAACTCATACTTGTTATTGCTAGAAAATTCTATGCTATTCTCTGTTATTTTAGTAATTTCATTGCCTTGCTTTTTGACCTCTTGCAAAAAGTATGAATTAAACTTATTAATTTCAGCAATCTCAATTCCCTCTTGGTTAATTTCTTTTATGCTGCTTTGAAAATTTGCAGTAACAGTTGCAAGTATTGCAAGTACAACAAAAATTAGTACTACATAAGTAGCAAGAGATGTTAATGTTATACCTTTTTGTGATTTCATTATATCACCTCAAACTTTATTTATTCTTCATCTTTTACTATTTGTGAAGATTCACTTTCTTCCTTTTTATTTTCGTCTATAATCTCATCTATAACTATTTGCTCATTTTCATCTATTTTATATTTTGGAAGCTCTGGTAATTCTTCTATACTAGACATTCCAAACATCTTTAAAAAGTCTTTTGTTGTTGAATAAATTGTAGGTCTACCAGGAGCATCTAGCCTTCCAACTTCCTCTATTAAGTTATACTCTAAAAGTTTATATATTGTACCATCAGAATTAACTCCCCTTATTTGTTCTATTTCTGCTCTTGTTATTTTAGGATTATATGCAATTATAGATAGAGTTTCTAATGCAGCAGCAGATAAGCTAGGTTTTGCTCTGTTATCAAAAATTGGATATATATAATCATAATATTCTTTCCTTGAACACATTTGATAGCCATTTTCTACTTTTATTATTTCTATTCCTCTATTCTGTTCTTCATATTCGCTCTTCATATTTTGCATTATGCTATCTATATCTTCATTACTAAGTTCCAATATTGCCATAAGTTCTTTTGTTTCTACAATTCTTCCTGCTGAAAAGAGAATTGCTTCTATTATTGATTTTATCTTATCTATTTCCACTTTTATTCTCCATTATACTTTTTTAATATTTATATTATTGCATTTATATTTTAAAAAGTCAATGTTTTTGACATCCTTATTTTTTTATGGTATCATTATTAGTATGAGGTGATATTAGTGCCAAACAATGAAGAAAAAAAAGAAATAGAAATAGTTAGCGGAGATGGAACAGAATTAGAAATGTCTCCAGTTTTTGAGCATTTAAATGCTGTAAAGCCTAAGACTAAAAATGAAGAAGAAAAGAAAAAGAAAATAGTAATACCGGAAGTTAAACAAAAAAAATAAAACACTTAGAAATAATAAAAAGCAAAAATGCTTTTTATTATTTCTATTTTATGATATAATTATGTAAATATTGTACAAAGGAGTGCTACTAATGTCATACAAAACAAGTTTTAATGGCTTAGAATCCGAAGTACGTGGAGTTTATAGTGCCTATAATTTGACTCCTCAAGAAATAGAGGACATAAACAAACGGTTCTATGGAAAGATAAATGGTAGTGGCTCAAATTATACCATTTATTATAAGTCTAAGCGTTGTCTTTGGCTTAAGCTTTTTGTTCATGAAATATGGATACCTATTAAAATAGATATTCGAGAAGACTTTCTCAAATTAACTAAATCTAATAAGGTTTTTGAGAAGGATATAATTGCAATATCTAAAAAGTTGAAAGAACAAAGAATTGAACTTCACGTATCTTATGATTTTAATACTAATTCATGGATTTTAGAAAACTATGACTCGTTTTTGGAAACATTAAAAGAACTTATCTAAGCAAAACTAAACCGCAAGCATAATTACTTGCGGTTTTAATATTGGTAGCGAAGATGTGATTCGAACACATGACCCTTCGGGTATGAACCGAATGCTCTAGCCAACTGAGCTACTTC
>CAKPJR010000048.1 GCA_934162925.1 uncultured Clostridia bacterium
CCTTTATAATGTTATAATTCTATTGTATTTTGAAAGGTCGTGTTTTTATGTATAATTTAGTTGTTTTTGCTTCTCGGAAATGGTTCTACTTTACAAGCGATTATTGATAGTATAAATAATCGGAGATTTAAAAGCTCAAATCAATTTGGTTGTTTCTAATAATTCAAACGCATATGCCCTTGAAAGAGCTAAAATGAACAATATACCAACTTACATTATTACTGGAAAAAGTAAAGAAGAAATTGACATAGAATTAGAAAGTGTTTTAGATAATTATAAGGTTGATTTAATAGTTCTTGCTGGCTATTTAAAACTAATTGGGAATAGATTAATAAGTAAATATACTATAATAAATACTCATCCTTCACTTTTACCTAAATTCGGTGGTAAAGGAATGTATGGGATGAATGTTCATAAAGCTGTTATAGAAGCTAAAGAAAAATTTAGTGGGCCTACTGTTCATTTTGTTAATAATAATTATGATGAAGGTAATATTATTTCTCAGACTAAATTCAAACTTTCTAATGATGAGACACCTGATAGTTTATCAAGAAAAGTCCAAGAAGTTGAAAAGATTCAATTAATTAATGTATTAAAACAATTTATAAAAAGCTAGCACAAATCGTGCTAGCTCTTGTTTATATATCTTTATACTTTCTATATGCAACATATGATGATATTGATATTACTGACACTATTAGCAATATTGGTATTATATCTTCAATTCCTGTATAAGGCACATTGCTTTTAGCTTTATTATCATCTTGTTTTGGGCTTTGAATATTATTCTGATTTTCTGTCCATGTATTCCCATTGTTATTTTTTTCATTTGTATTATTTCCATTTAAATTACTAGGTTTTTCTGTATTTGCTGATGTTTCTTTAATAGTTAAATTTAATGTTACATCTGACATCTTATTTCCTGTTAATTCTTCATTTCCAGAAGAGCTACTCGAGTTTTCTAATTCAAAAGCCACCATTTCAGTTAAAGTAATTTTAGTTGTAGTAGCGGTAGCATTATCTTTTACTTTTAGTTTTATTTTTCCAACTGTTTGTGACTCACCTTGTTTTACTGGTTTTACATCATCTGAGAACTTTGTGTCTGCACTTGCCACAAAGCCATTTTGAGTTCCTTGTTTTACAAGAATCATATTCCAAGGATTTTCTATTGTAGTATCTGAATCTTGTCTTCCACTATACAGTATAGAATAGTTTGCAAACTCTGGATAGTCAACCTTAATACTTTCATCTTCCTCTGTAACTAACTCAAATACATCATCCGAATATTCTAGTATTCCACTAAATTGTCCTATTCCTGCTGTATTTGTAATATTAGAAATTAACACATTTATAGTAACTATATCACCTTTTCCTAATTCCGTTTTATCTGATGATATGCTAGCCTTGCATACTTCATCTGCTGCATTTACGTTCATAGTTAATATATTTATAAATAATATTGAACATATAATTATTATGCTGATTTTTTTCATTTTTTTCTCCTTTGTTTATAATTGTAGCATTAATAGTATATACATTTATTAAAATAAAATCAATATTTTTCAACAAATAAGAAAATTTTTCAACTTTTTTATTTGTTATTGCCCAATTTAAGTTTTCTTGCTACAATGTTAAAATCTCAAATTTGGTTAACAATTGTAGAATTTTATATTACAGAGCAAAAGACAGCTTAAGCTATTTTTTTCTTTCTTGTCAATTTAAAATTCCTAGTAAAATGAAAATTTCCTAGTATAAAAAGAAATACCAGTTTGAATATAATTCAAACTGGTATTTTAGTCAAATTGTATATACTATTTAATTTTTGCTAATAAAGCTTTTAAAGAACTAATTACTGGAACTGTTTTGTCTTCAACACTAACTACATCTTTTTCTAATAGTTTTACATTTAAGTCTGCTGTTGGGTCTGTTTCTGTATATTTATATTCTATTCCAGCATCTGCTGAAGCCACTTGTTTATCATTTAATGAAGCATCTGCTCCGGCACTTGCTCCGGCTTTTTCTTTGTCAACATATGCATTTGCTCTTTCATTTAATTGAATTGATAATCTTTGTAAAATTGTCATTGTTTGATTTGCTTTTGCTTCTGCAGAAAGTCCTTCTTTACTTACTGTAGCACTACCATCAACATGACCATTTACATCTAGAATTTTTTTACCTTCTACTGCTGCTGTAACATTACCATTTCCTTCAGCTTCTATTCCAATTGAACCATTTTCAATTTTTAATGCAGCTTTTGCATCTCCATCAGCTGTAATATTTAATTTTTTGTCTGCAATATCTGCTGTTATATTTCCATCTAATGAAGCTGATTTTTCTGGAATATTTAATTCCATATTTCCATCATATACTGTTGCTAAAGCTTCTATTTCTTTTCCTTCCTTAGTTGTAATTTTAACTGTTGTTGTACCATTTGCTCCTGCTGTTAATACTCCATTTTCAAATTTAACAATTCCTGAGTTGTCACTTACTACATTTACGAATTCACCATTGATTGTTAAGCTTGAATTTAATCCATTTTCTACTTTATCAAATTTCAATGTTATGTATTTTTCTGCTGTTCTTATTTGGCTTTCTGAAATCCATCCTTCACCAGTTACATAAACTCCATACTCTTTATTTTCAAGTATGATGCTTACTATACCACAACCTAATTTTCCATCTTTATATGACTTTCTTACTTTTTTTGCTAATCTTCCACTATGGAATTGGTGTGTGTCCCCTTCAAAATAAATTTTTGTGTTGTATTTTGCTTTGATTGTTTCTGTTGCCTCTGCTGCGCAACATATTGTACTTATTAAAGATAATAGTAACGTCATTAATATTATTACTGCAATTCTAGATTTTAATGTTTGACTCATAATATCAACCTCCTTATAAATAATTTATTTGGTTCTCAAATTGCTACTTATTTTCGCATGCCAAATCTTTTCGACTATATTAATTGTACCACTTTTTTCATTTTATGTCAACATCTGTAAATAAAAAAATAACTCCCCTTTATTTTACTATAAAAAGGGGAGTTTAAATTAGTTTTCAAATATAGCAGCAAATTCTTCTCCATCAATCTTTTCTTTTTCTAATAGTTTAGTTGCTACTGCTGTCAATTTATCCATATTATTACTTAAAATCTCTCTTGCTGTATTATATGCCTTATCTATAATTCTTTTAACTTCTTCGTCTATTAATCCTGCTGTTTCTTCACTATAATTTTTAGCTTGAGCTAAATCTCTACCTAAAAATACTTCTTCTTGTCCTGATCCGAATGTAATTGTTCCTATTCTTTCACTCATTCCATATTTTGTAACCATGTCTCTTGCAATTTTTGAGGCTCTTTCTATATCATTGCTTGCGCCTGTTGAAACATCATTTAGAACTAAGCTTTCAGCAACTCTTCCTCCTAATAGAGATATAATGCTTTCTTCCATTTCTGTTTTTGACATAAAGTTTTTATCTTCATCTGGCTTATACATTGTATAACCACCAGCCATACCACGAGGTACTATTGAGATTTGATGTACTGTATCTTGTGTTGGTAGAAATCTACTTACAACTGCATGCCCTGCTTCATGGAAGGCAACTAATTTATTCTCTTTTTCACTTCTTACTCTGCTCTTTTTCTCTGGTCCCATTGTAACTTTTACCATTGCATCTTCTATTTCTGCCATCCCAATTTCTTTTTTATTTCTTCTTGCAGCAAGTAGTGCTGCTTCATTTAATACATTTTCTAGGTCTGCTCCTGCAAAACCTGCTGTATTTTTTGCAATTACCTTTAAGTCTACATCATCGCCAATTTTCTTTTTTCTGCTATGAACTTCTAATATTTGTTCTCTTGCTTTTACATCTGGTGATGATACTACTATTTGTCTATCAAATCTTCCTGGTCTTAATAACGCTTTATCTAATACATCTGGTCTATTTGTTGCAGCAAGCACTATTACACCTTCATTTGTTCCAAATCCATCCATTTCGACTAATAATTGATTTAATGTTTGTTCTCTTTCATCATGTCCTCCACCAAGGCCAGCGCCTCTTTGACGTCCTACTGCATCTATTTCATCTATAAATATTATACATGGGGCATTCTTTTTTGCTTGTTCAAATAAGTCTCTAACTCTAGATGCACCAACACCTACGAACATTTCTACGAAATCAGAACCACTTATTATAAAGAATGGAACTCCGGCTTCTCCTGCTACTGCTTTTGCAAGTAATGTTTTACCTGTACCTGGTTGCCCTACTAGTAAAACTCCTTTTGGAATTCTTGCACCCATGTCTGTGAACTTTTTAGGTGATTTTAAGAATTCTACTATTTCTTCTAATTCTTCTTTTTCTTCATCTACTCCTGCTACATCATCAAATGTTACCCTTGTCTTTTCTGCTGTTCCCATCATTCTAGCTCTGCTTTTTCCAAAAGACATTGTTTTATTTCCAGCCCCACCTTGAGATGTTCCCATAAATAAAAACATAAAAACAAAGAATATAATTAGAATTCCTATTGGTGCAAGTAGATTCAATATAGTTATTAATACTGATTCTGTTTTCTGGCTTAATTCTACTGTTCCTTCTTCTAAATATTTACTTACTGTACTCATAAAACTTTCCACATTTGGAATATCTACTTGTTTTTCTATTTTGTTGTTGTTTTTTAATTTTACATATCCTTTACCTGTCTCCTCTGTTTTTATCATTCCTTTATCTACTTCTAATTCTATACTTTCTATTGTTCCATTTTGAAGTGCTGTCAATAATTCTGAATATGACATTTTATTTTCCTTATTGTCAAGTATTGAAGATATAAGTATTATAAATATTATACTTATTATTAACCACATGGCTAATGTTTTTAGACTTTTTTTCATTTTGAATCTCCTTTATCGATTGAGGTATACTCCTCATTTTATGTAAGAAATATAACATATTGTTTTTTTAAATACAATAGTTTTTTATAAAGTTTTTTTCTTCAATCCCTTATGTATCAACGTTTTTCTTACGGAAGTTTAATTCACAGCCATAAAAAAAATTTTTCCTTTTTTTACTAAAATTTTGATTTTTTTGGTTGGCATTAAATATTTGTTTCCTATATTTTTACTACACATCTTTATAATATCATCTATATTTACTTTTTCTATTCCTTCTGTAGAATATAAAAGTTCATTAATAGTATATAGTATTAACCTCCTTTTTATTACTAATTCTAGATTATTGAATTTTCTCAAGTCTAGTGAAATTGTTTTTTCTTCTTTATTCTTTTCTAGATCGCTCTCTGATATCTTTCCTATATTTATTTCGTCAAATGTTTGTATTGTAATTTTATCTAAATATTCATTTTCTTCTGTTGCAACTTCTGATAGTCTGTTTATTGTTTTTAATATATTAGGATTAAATTCTTTTTTTATATACGGAATAACTGAGTTCCTAACTTTGTTTCTTGTATAAATGTTTTCATTATTTGACTTATCTATTCTTGGCTCCAATTTATTTTCTTCACAATAATCCTCTATTTCTTCCCTTGATACTTCTATTAACGGTTTTATAAATTTATTTTCTCTTATTGGATCCAATCCTTTTAGTCCAACAATTCCGCTTCCTCTTAAAATATTCATTATTATAGTTTCTACTTTATCATTATTATTATGCGCTGTTGCAATTTTATTTGAATTTGTGTTTTTTAATACCTCTTCAAAGAAATCATACCTAATTTTTCTTCCTGCTTCTTCCGTTCCCATCTTTAATTCTTTTGCAATTTCTATTACATCTATTTTCTTTGCAAAACATTCTACCCCTATGTTTTTGCAGAATTTTTTTACATACTCTGTTTCTTCATCTGCCTCTTTTCTTATCATATGGTTTATATGAGCTACATATATTTTAAAATTCAATTCGTTTTTTAGATCATTTAGTACATGTAGCAAGCATATTGAATCTGGTCCCCCAGATACCCCTACTACAATACTATCTCCATTTTCTATTAAGTTATATTTTTTTATTGTTTGCAAAATTTCACTTTTCATATTTGGTCTCCTAATTATTTAATATTTGAATTAAGGAGGTTGCCCGCATTTTTAATGTTGGAACCTCCTCTTTGTTTTATTCATCCCTATATCTTTCTATATTTACAAATTTGGTATAATTACCAAGCCATAATAGCTCTACTGTTCCTGTTGAACCTGCTCTATGTTTTGCCATTATTACTTCTGCTATATTTTTCTTTTCTGAATCTGGGTTATAATAGTCGTCTCTATATAAAAACATTACTATATCTGCATCTTGCTCAATTGCACCAGATTCACGAAGGTCTGAAAGCATTGGTCTATGATCAGCTCTTTGTTCTGCTGCTCTTGATAACTGTGATAATGCTATTACTGGAACATCTAATTCTTTTGCAAGTATTTTTAAAGATCTACTTATTTCAGAAATTTCTTGCTCACGACTAGCATTTCTTTTTCCTGTCCCTTGAATTAATTGCAAATAATCTATTACTATTAACCCTATATTTTTTTCTAATTTTAATTTTCTACATTTTGCTCTTATTTCTGTTACAGTTATTCCCGGTGTATCATCTATATATATAGGAGCTTCTGACAAAGGCCCAAGTGCTGTTGCAAGCTTTACCCAGTCATCTTCTTCTATTTTTCCTGTTCTTACTTTGTTGCTATCTACCATTGCTTCACTACACAATATTCTGCTTACTAGCTGGCTTTTTGACATTTCTAGATTAAATATAACAACTGGTACTTTTGCTTGTACTGCTGCATTTGTCGCAATATTTAGTGCAAATGCAGATTTACCCATTGCTGGCCTTGCAGCAACTAATACTAAATCGGAGTTATGAAGTCCGTGCTGTTTTATAATCTAAATCTGCAAAGCCTGTTGGAATTCCTGTTATTGGTTCTTTTTGATTATACAGTTTTTCTATTTCCGCAAAACTTTCTACTAATATATCTTTTAAAGCGGAATAGCCCTTTTGATTTTTTCCCTGTGCTATTTCAAATATTTTTTTCTCTGCTTGGTCCATTATTGTGTCTAGATCTTCAGTCTCTGCATATCCTAAGTCTATTAGTTCATTTGATGCTTTTATTAGTCTTCTTAAAATAGATTTTTCTTCTACTATTCTTATATATTTATCTACGTTTGCAGTTGTAGGAACTCTATCTGGTAACATCGCTAAATATTCTAATCCACCAATTTGTTCAAACTTTCCCAAAAAAACCAACTCTGCTTTTACTGTTATTATATCTATCGGTTCTGCCCTATTATATAAGTTTACTATTGCTTCATAAATCAATTTATTATCTTGCCTATAAAAATCATCTTCTTTTAATACTTCTATTGCTTCCACTACAGCGTCTTTGTCTGTTAGCATGCTTCCAATTACAGCTTGTTCTGCCTCTATATCATGTGGTGGTACTTTTCCTAGGTCCATTTTATTTATCTCCTATCTTTTTTATAAATTGGAATTTGTTTATTATTCTGCTACAATATTTAACGTTAATTTTGCGTTTATTCCTTCTCCAAATTTAACATCTACAGAAAATCTTCCTATATTTTTTATTGTTTCTTTTAATACTATCTTCTTTTTATCTATGTCTATATTTTGTTGTTTTTTTAGTTCTTGTGAAATTTCTTTTGCAGTTATTCCTCCAAATATTTTTCCATTTTCTCCTGCTTTTACATTTAATGTTAATGTTATATTATTAATTTTTTCTGCTTGCTTTTTAAACTCTTCTATTTCTAAATTCTTTTTATGTGCTTGTGAAGCTTTTTTTGCTTGTAGCTTCAAAAGATTATCTTTCGTAGCTTCTAGTGCTAGATTTTTAGGGAACAAAAAATTTCTTGCATATCCATCATTTGCATTAATAATTTCATCTTTTTTACCAACATTTTTAATATCTTGTAATAATATAACTTTCATAACTATATGCACCTCTTTAATTTTTTCATATTGTATCACAATTTTTTTATAAATACAACTTTTATGTTGCTTCTACTTTTTTAGCAAGCGACTGAATGGAACAAATGGGGACAGACCCATTTGTTCCATTCAGTCTTTATAATTTCAATATATTCTCTGGAATTTTTTGTGAATTAAAGTTTTTCTTGACGTGATTTGTAGATTAAATTATAATCATAGGTAAAGAAAGGAAGTTTAATTTTACCTATGCCTAAAGTATATTTAGAAAAAAATGTTTTAGATGCAGCATTTGAGCGTCTTGAAATCATTTTTAATAATTTTGACAATGTTTATTTTAGTCTCAGTGCTGGAAAAGACAGCTCTGTAATGGTTCAATTAGCAAACATTGTTGCAAAACGTTTAAACAAAAAATTTGATGTTTTATATATTGACTTAGAAGGGCAATATCAAGCAACAATAAATCATTTATATGAATTAAAACAGCTTTCACAAATACGCGATTTTTACCACATTGCACTTCCTCTTGCTTTAAGAAATGCTATTTCTGTATTGCAACCAAAGTGGATTTGCTGGGAAGAAGAAAGTAAAGACCTCTGGATTAGAGAAATGCCAAAAGACAGTATTAATATTCATAAT
>CAKPJR010000049.1 GCA_934162925.1 uncultured Clostridia bacterium
GCTATTACTTGTCGAATCTGGAATAAAAGCGATATCTCAGATGAATTTAATTAGAAAAATCAATTTAGAATTAAAAGATACTTATGATAAATTAGAAAAAGCTTATTTAGAAAGCATTGAAACTTTACGTTATACAGTAGAAGCTAAAGATACATACACTAGAGGTCATTCTGACAGAGTTTCTGCCTATTCAGTTTTACTAGGAGAAAAATTAGGCCTTTCAGAAAAAGAACTTAACGATTTAAAAATAGGTGGTTTATTCCACGATATAGGGAAAATCGGAGTTCCTGACAGTATACTTCTAAAAGATTCTAAATTAACAGATGATGAATATTCTGAAATAAAAAATCATCCTGCAATAGGCGCTCATATATTATCAAATGCAACTATTTTCAGTGACATTATACCTATAGTAAAGCATCATCATGAACGTTTTGATGGTTTCGGATATCCTGGTAAATTAAAGGGAGAAGAAATTCCATATTTGGCAAGAATAACTGCTGTTGCAGATGCATTTGATGCAATGACCTCAAAAAGGACTTACAGAAATTCCTTATCTTTAGACGTTGTTAAAGCTGAATTGGAAAAATGTAAAGGAACTCAGTTTGACCCTGAATGTGCTGATGCATTTTTGGATATATTAAATAATAATTATGATAAAATTCAAGAAATTATGAAAAAATTCAACCCAGAACAGTAGAAAGAAAGATTTAGGACGGACTTTTTTCTTTCCAGTTTAATAGATATAAAAAGGAAACTATAAAAAATTATAATAGTTTCCTTTTTTGGTGAAAGAAAAAATTTCGTCCGAAATTTTTCCATTTTGTTTTTTATTCAATTCCTAAGTATTCATTGTATGTGCATTCTCTGTCTATTATTTTTTCTTTTCTCAAGTCTATTATTCTATCAGCAACCGTTTGTGTTAATTGGTGGTCATGAGATGTAAATAATAAGTTGCCTTTAAATTTTTTCATTCCTTCGTTTAAAGCTGTAATACTTTCCATATCTAAATGGTTTGTAGGTTCATCAAAGATTAAAAAGTTTGCACCAGAAAGCATTAACTTAGATAATACACATCTTACTTTTTCACCACCTGATAAAACTTTTACATTTTTCAATGCTTCATCGCCTGAGAATAGCATTCTTCCTAAAAAGCCTCTTACATATGTTTCATCTGGGTCTTTAGAATATTTTCTAAGCCAGTCTACTAATATTTCATCTCTTTCAAATAAATATGAATTATCTTTTGGGAAGTAGTCTTTTGTTATGGTTTGTCCCCATATAACTTCTCCACTATCTGGTTCTATTTCACCTGCAATTATTTGGAATAATAATGTTGTAGCTAATTCATTATCAGATAAAACTGCGATTTTATTATCTGCTTTTACTGAAAAAGATATATTTTTTAGAACTTCTTCTCCATTTACACTTTTGCATAAATTTTTTACTGTAAGTATTTCTTTTCCTGGTTCTCTATCTGGTTTGAAATCAATATATGGATATTTTCTGTTTGATGCTTTTATTTCTTCTAATTGTATTTTCTCCAAGGATTTTTTTCTTGAAGTTGCTTGTTTAGATTTCGAAGCATTTGCACTAAATCTTGCTATAAAGTCTTGTAACTCTTTTATTTTTTCTTCTTTCTTTTTATTTTGTTCTCTTGCTTGTTTTAATGCTAATTGGCTTGACTCATACCAAAAGTCATAGTTTCCTGGGTAAACTTTAATTTTCCCAAAGTCAACGTCTGCTATGTGTGTACAAACTTTATTTAAAAAATATCTATCATGTGACACAACTATAACAGTATTTTCAAAATCAATTAAGAAATCTTGTAACCAATTTATACTTTTTAAATCTAAGTCGTTTGTTGGCTCATCTAATAATAGAACATCTGGATTTCCAAATAAGCTTTGTGCTAATAGCACTTTTACTTTATCTTTTGCTTCTATTTCTTTCATTAATTTATAATGCATACTTGCTGGAATTCCTAAGTTGTTAAGTAGTGTAGCAGCATCTGATTCTGCATTCCATCCATCTAATTCTCCAAATCTTTCTTCTAGCTTTGCTGCCTTTAATCCATCCTCTTCTGAAAAATCTGGTTTCGCATATATTTCTTCTTTTTCTTTCATTATACTATAAAGCTCATTATTTCCCATTATAACTGTATCCATTACAGTATTCTCCTCATAAGCAAAGTGATCTTGTTTTAAAGTAGATAGACGCTCTCCTTTATCTATAGACACATCTCCTTTACTTGGTTCTAGTTCTCCAGATAGTACTTTTAAAAATGTAGATTTTCCAGCACCATTAGCCCCTATTAAGCCATAGCAATTTCCTTTTGTAAATTTAATATTTACATCTTCAAACAATACTCTTTTTCCAAATCTTACGGTTACTCCTACTGCGTTTAACATTTTTTTCCTCCTATAACATATCTCTTTTTTTAAGCCATATAACTGTCCCAAAAGATATTAATAACGATATTCCTATTACTATTGCAAACCCGTGTGGGCTTGTTGCAAATGGTAAAGGTACATTCATTCCATATATGCTTGCTATCAATGTTGGTATCGAAAGCACAATTGTTATTGCTGTTAAAAATTTCATGACTATATTCAAATTATTAGAAATTATAGATGCAGAAGCATCCATTGTTGTATTTAAAATGTCACTATATATTTTTCCCATTTCTATAGCTTGTCTATTTTCTATTATTGCATCTTCTAGTATTTCATCATCTTCCTCATATGATTTTAATATTTTTCCTCTTGCAGTTTTCTCCATAACTAATTCATTTGCTTTTAATGATGTTGTTATATAAACTAAACTGTTTTCTAAGTTTAGTAGTTGTATTAACTCTTCGTTTTTCATTGTTCTTTTTAATACACCTACCGTATTTTCTGCGCTTTTGTTTATTCTTTTAAGGTCTGTTAAATAGTATGATGCATTTAAATATAATATTTGTAGCACAAACCTTGTTTTTTTATATGTGTACATGCCTTTTATTCTACCTTTTTCAAAGTTGTCTATTATTCTGTTCTTTTTTAATGATACTGTAATAAAAAATTCGTCTCTTACTACAATTAATCCTAACGGCATTGTTGTATAGACTTTTTCTTCTTTATTGTCTTCGATTATTGGAACATCTATTACAAATAAAGTCATGTCATCTTCCATATCGATTCTGGCCTGTTCTTCATAATCTAGTGGATATTTTATAAATTCATCTTCTATTTTTAAATTTGAACAAACCTCTTTTATTTCTTCCTCAGATGGATTTACTAAACTAATCCAGGACCCTGGTCTAAACTCTTTTATTTTTTCAAATTTATTCGTTTTTAAGTCCGTATTATAAATGTTTAACATAAACCTCACCCCTTTTAATTATTACATTTATTGCTTGTTGCTTATACAACTTTTTTATTATAACATATTTTTTTTATTTTTTATAACACAAAATAAATTTAGTTAATTCTCTTGAACCAAGCGACTTCACATTTTTCTTTGTTCTTGCCGATTTGAGTTTCCGAATAAAATGAGGAAATCTCAAAGGCAATAGCGATTATAGCATTTCTTATATACTAGGAAATTTCTTATTTCCTAGTATATAAAATAGGCGATAAAAATCGCCTATTTTATTAAAAAAATCCAGTAATAACGATTTACTGGATTTTATATGTTATTTATTAACTATATCTTTTAATGCTTTTCCAGCTTTAAATGCTGGAGCTTTGCAAGCAGCTATTTTTAATTCTGCACCAGTTTGTGGATTATGTCCAACTCTTGCTGCTCTTTCTCTTGTCTCGAAAGTTCCAAATCCAACTAATTGAACTTTGTCACCAGAAGCAAGAGAATCTGTTACAGCTGATGTAAAAGCATTTAATGTTTCCTCAGCTATTTTTTTAGAATATCCTGTTTTACCAGCTATTGCATTAATTAATTCTGACTTATTCATGAATTTTTCCTCCTTTCAAATAATAAGATATCATTCGTAACTGACATTAATTTACCAAATAACGCAAATATTGTCAATAATAAAAGGAATTTTAATTTTAATTTTTGCTCTTTTAGGTTTGGTGCACCATCAGAGACTCGAACTCTGGACCCACTGATTAAGAGTCAGTTGCTCTACCAACTGAGCTAATGGTGCTTATTTCAATGGTTGTATTATAATACTAAATTTTATCTTTGTCAATAAATAAAGCTCTTAAATTTTAAATGGGAAGGATTCACTCTTTTCCCTCCCATTTATTATTTTTATATTCCTTCCGCTGTATTATTTGTTATTACATTGGTTTCTTTTTCTGTTGGAGTTGGCTCTGGAGCTGGAGTTGGAGTTGGTTCTGTTTCTGGAGTTGGTTCTGGCTCCGTTTTAGTAGTTTCTTCTTTAGGTACAGTACTTGTTTCTGTTGTTTTAGAAGGTCCTCTTTTTATTATTTTATTCATAGGATCATATGTATCTGTAGATAGTACTGTGCTTGATACTTGCGCTCCATTTAATTTTAAAATTTTATATGTTATACTTTTGCAACCGTTCATCCCATTTTGAGCAACTTTTTCTTTTCCACTTGCTAAACTGTTGTCTGTTTCATAAACTACCTTATATGGAATATAGCTTAATATTTTGCTAGATATCTCAACTTCATATTCAACTTCTTCTTTTACCCCATAAATACTAATTTGCGCAACTCCGCTTCCTATTGATGTTTTTATCATAATAGGATATTTCCTTGTGTTTTTAAATTTAAAATCATATATTCCATATACTACAGTTGCATCTTTTCCTGCACCTACATATCCTGCTAAAAACATATGGTTATGTCTTTCTACAATATCTAAATTTGCATAAACTACAGCATCATATAATGTAGAAGATATTTGGCATATTCCTCCTGCAAGAGTTTGAACAACTTTTCCTCCTGCGAATCCTCCTGCCTCTTTGTAACCAGCTTCTGCTGTTCTTTTTCCTAATGTTTTATTATAAGAAAAAGTTTCACCTGGGCTTACTACTACTTCATTTAGTTTTTGCATAGCTAATTTTAAATTTGTTGTTCTTGGAGTATTACTTGCATCATACCTTGTGCTAAATGTAGAAAGCATATCTGGAAATGCTTCTGTACCTATTTTATTTGTAGTTATTTTTGGAGTTGTTATTATTAATGGAATCTCATATTCCTCTTTATCCTGTTCAAGAATAGCTTTTGCTGCTTCTTTATCAAAATTTATGCCATTCACATGTGGAAATATTTCAAATGGATCCTTTGTATAGTAAGCATCTTTAGGTTCCGTATATACTTCATTATATATTTTTTCTATATCTATATCACTTGGTTCTACTTCATATATTTCCAAAATTATATCTTCGTTTTTTTCTTCCTCTATTCTCTCAAGAATCTCTTTTTTTAATGCTTCTTTTTCTATAGTATTTCCTTTTGTCCCTTTTGAAATATATAGTTTTTCATTTTCTATATAATAGCTTGGTTCAACCACTGCTTCTGGAATTTTTACTGTAATATCATCAATTATTTCATCAAGTAATTTTTCATTGTACTCATATTCTAAATCTAAATTTTCTTTTTTTAACCTTGTTTTTAAAATTGTATAATTATCTATAAATATATTATTACTTCTTCCAGTGTTAAATGCTTTTTCTACTGCTTCTTCAATTTTATACTTTACTTCGATTTGAGCTAATTTTATTGAATATTCAAAGTCATTGTATTTCACATTAATATCTTTTTCTAAATTTTTGTTAGCCTCTTCCTCTATTTTTTCTAATGCCTCTTCTTTTGTTAAATTTTCTACACTTATTTGATTTATTGTTATTCCCTTTATTATTTTATTATTGTTCATGTTTAGCAGTGCAAAAATTGAGCAAAGAAACATAGCTATTAGTAAAATAATTATAGATACTATAGATATAATTATTATTTTATTTTTATTGGTTTTTATTTTCTCTTTTTTGCTCTCTTTAGTCTTTGTTTCTTCTATGTTTTCTATTTCTTTTTCTTCATCTTTTTCTGTTTTTGTTTCCACTTTTTTTTCATTTAATTCGATGCTTTTTTCTTTGTTTACAATTTCTTTTGTTTCATTGTCTTTCTTTTGTTTTTCATCTCTTTTTTCGTTGACTTCCATATTCCTTCTCCTGACATAAAATAATATTTTTCTATTTTATATTAGCATAACTATTATTCTTTTACAATATTTTTTCATTATTAATTCTTTTTCTTTTTATTAATTTTACGCCAGTTTTTAGTTATATATTACTATTGTATAAAAAACACTTCATTTATAGATCTGTTTAATGCTTTTGCAATTTTTTCCATCACCTCAAAAGATGGATTTTTTCTTGTTCCTATTTCTAAATGACATAAATACCCTGTTGAAATATCTGATAGCTTCGCCAATTCATATAGAGTCATTCCTTTTTCTTTTCTTATTATTTTTATCTTGTTATTCATAATTTTAGCTCCCTTTATTGTCTATTTAACAATATATTAACATATACCTTTTTGACAAGTCAAGTTTTTTTGCTAAATTTTTACATTTTTATAATTTACTAGTAGACAAATTACATTTTATTCTATATAATGTGACTAGATTTTGTAGAATAAAGGAGTGCATATTATGATCGGTGATATGATTGCAAAAGTTAGAAAAGAAAAAGGTATGACTAAAACAGAACTTGCAAGACTTACAGATATAAACATAGGTCATTTAACACATATTGAAAAAGGTGAAAGAAATCCTAGTCATAAAGCTTTGAAAAATATTTGTAAAGCTTTAGATATACCTTATCAACAATTGATGTATACATATGATAAACAAATTAGCGAAGAGCAAGAAACTTATGAACTTATTAATCATATATCTTATAATAAAGTTCCTGCTGTAAATAAATTAGATAGCTTTATTGATTGTCCTTCTGCTATTCCAAGTGCTTCTATGGCAGTTAAAGTAAATGACACTAGTATGGAACCTTCTTTAAAAAAGGGAACTTATGCTTTTGTAGAATTTAATTCTCTTTTAGATAGCAAGGAAATTGGTATATTTAGTGTCGATGGTGAAATACTTATTCGTAGATTTATTAACAGAAAAGGTAAACTTTTATTAAGAGCAGACAGCAAAGAAATAGAAGATGTAGATGTAACAAATTCTGCTAATTTTTATATAATTGGTAAAGTTTTAAATATTAAATAAGTTTTTAAATATTTTTGTAAAAAATACTTGAATATTATATTTTTTAATAATATAATGTTTCTACTAAAGATAAATATTAAGAGGAGAATAAAATGGAACTTGTAAAAAATATATTTTTTAATACTGATAAATTACTAAAAAATAGTACTGTAAAAATCTCTTATACAGGAACTTTTTTTGAAAATAACTCTGAAGAAGTTTATATACACTATGGATTTGGTACTTATTGGGACAATCTATCAGAAGTAAAAATGGAAAAAACAGAGCTTGGATTTCAGGCTGAAATATCTCTTATAGATAGTGATTCTTTTAACTTCTGTTTCAGAAATGAAAATAATGAATGGGATAATAATAATTTCGAAAATTATGTATTTCCTTTAGAAACTCAAAGCACAGAATTAATAGTATCTGATATTAATTCTTCTTTAGATAAACCAAATAAATTAAGAAAAACTTATTTATGGAGTAAAAAAATTAGATTAGCAGTATATAAAATTATTACTTATGTTCCAAAACTAATTTCTGGAAATTATAAGAAAAAAATAACTAACAACGATTAAAGAAGTGGTGTAAAACCACTTCTTTTTTTAAATTACATATCCTCCATTAGGAGAAATTATTTGACCAGTAGTAAATTCGTCTTCAACTATCCATTTAACACATCTATATATATCTATCGGTTTACCAATTCTATTTAATGGTGTTTCTTCCTTTATTTGTTCTTTTATAACATTATCTATATTGCTATTCATATCAGTATCTATCACTCCAGGAGCAATTGCATTTACTCTTATATTTGATAGCCCCAATTCTTTTGCAAGAGCTTTAGTCAATCCATTTACTCCTGCTTTAGATACTGAATATGCAACTTCACATGATGCTCCTACTATTCCCCATATTGAAGAAATGTTTATAATACACCCATTTTTATTGTGTATCATATTAGGCAAAGCTTCTTGTATTGTAAAAAATACCGAATTCAAATTTGTACTTAGCATTTCATTCCAGTCTTCATCTGTAATATCATTAAACATTTGTAATTTAGCAATTCCTGCATTGTTTATTAATACATCTATATTATTAAATTTATCTATTGTAAATTTAATAAGTTTTTTTACATCCTCTCTTTTAGATACATCCGCTTTAAATATTTCTATTTTTATCCCTTGTTTTTCTAATTCTTCTTTTATTTTTTTTGCTTCCTTCACCGATTTATTATAATTTAATACTACATTATATCCATCTTTCGCTAAATTTTCCGCAATACATTTTCCTATTCCTCTTGAGCCACCTGTTACCAATACTGTTT
>CAKPJR010000050.1 GCA_934162925.1 uncultured Clostridia bacterium
TAGAAACACATATTGCTTTTATTAATGCCTCTTCTCCATCTTCTAAATCTGCAATATTCTTTTCTTTTCCTCTATCTTCATAGTCTCTTGGAAAATATGTAATTAAATCGTATAAATTAAATATGCCAATACTGTTTAAAAGATCTGCTCTTGCAGGTCCTACACCTTTTATGTATTTAACATCTTTATTTAAATCTAACATTAAACTCTCCTTTTAGCGTATATTTCCAATTTAATTGTAAATATTTGACATATTAAAAATTATGTTTTATAATATATGAAAATAAGGATCCACAAATATGTGGTTGCCGATGATAAAAAGCACATTTTACCCTGGCAAGAGCAGAAATGTGCTTTTGTTTTTTATTGTTGTTTGCTCAAAACTATAGTTAAGACTACAATTAAGGCAAATGCTATAATAGCTGTTATAACTAATGCAATTAAAAGTATGTATATAATTGCTGTTAAATAATTTTCTATCATTAGCACCACCTCCATTCTGTGTTGTTGGTGGCAACTACATATCTGCTTCTCCTTACTTTCTGTAAAAAGTATACTTCTATTAATTATATATGTCAATATTTTCCAGAACATTTTTTCGCCTATTTTTTCAATTTATATTTTAACCCTGTATTTCTTTTTTTTATGTCTGTGTTTTGTATCATAAATTCTATTATATTTTTATTGCTGAGTACAATTAATAATTTTTTTGCCCTTGTTATTCCTGTATATAACAAATTTCTTGTAAGTAGCATTGGTGCTGATTGCGGTACACACATTATTACAACATCAAATTCACTTCCGTTGTGATTTATGTATAGTTATACTATAGCTGTGTTCTAATTCATCTAGATTTGCAAAGTCATACCATGCAACTTTTTCGTCATCAAAGAATACTTCTATTTGCTTATTTATCTCATCAATTCCTGTAATTATTCCTAGTTCTCCATTAAATATACCACTACCCGCTTCTAGCTCATCTAACTTTTTTCTCTCCCAATAAATATCATAATTATTTTTAACTTGCATTACCCTATCACCAATTCTAAAAACTCTATCTCCATTTTGTTTTTCTAGATTAGATTTTGGATTCAACGCATTTTGTAATTGTTTATTTAATTCTTTTGTTCCAAGTATTCCTTTCTTTGTTGGAGTTAAAACTTGTATATTTTTGAAGAAATCATAGTCTCCATATTTTTTTAATCTTCCCGTACAAAGTGATATTACATCATGTAACATTTTTTCTTGTGAAGTTTCATTTATATAAAAGAAATCTTCCAATTTATCTTTTTCTTCAACTCCAATGAATGTTTCTCCATTATTTACTCTATGTGCATTTGTTATTATTTTGCTCCTTGCAGCTTGTCTAAAAATTTTATTTAGCTCTATTGTTGTAATAGCATTTGACTCTATTACATCTTGTAAAACATTTCCTGGTCCTACTGATGGTAATTGATCAATATCTCCAACCAAGACTAATTTTGTTCCTAAGTAAATTGCTTTTACTATGTGATTCATTAAAAACATATCCACCATTGACATTTCATCTATTATCACTACATCTGCATCAATTGGCGTTATTGGATAATCTAAACTTATAAAGTTTTCATCTTCTAATTTTCTAATCTCCAATAATCTATGTATTGTTGTTGCTTCTTTGCCTGTTTGTTCTTGCATTCTTTTTGCTGCTCTTCCTGTTGGAGCACATAGAACAACTTTCATTTTTCTTGCTTCATATAATTTTATTATGGATTTAATAATTGTTGTTTTGCCTGTACCTGGTCCACCAGTAATTACAGATACATTATTTTCATTTACTGCTTTTATTGCATCTTTTTGTTCTTCTGATAAAACTATATTTTCATTTTCTTCTGTTTTATCTAATTCTGCTTTAAAATTCTTTATATATTTAATATTTTTTGCATTATCCAATGCAATTAACTTTTCTGCTATGTTTTGTTCTGCTGTATAAAATGTATCTAAATATACCCATTCTTTATCGTCATATTTCTCTAAAAAAATCTCTTGTTTTGCCTTTAAATTAATTATTTCATTTTCTATTGTTTCTGTTCCTATTCTTAGTAAATTAGAAACATAGCTAAGTAAATTTTCGTAAATCACAGCACTATTTCCATTATTTCCGGCTAAGATCAAACTATATTTTATTGCACTTGCAATTCTACTGCTACTTTGTTCATCTATGCCTAAATCTATAGCCATTTTGTCTATTTTTTTAAAGTCCACTCCATAAGTTATATCTAATAATATATATGGATCTTTTTCTATTTTTGGAATCGCGTCTTGTCCTAGTTTTTCATATACTTTTTTGCTGTTTTGCCCTGTTATACCAAATCTTTCTAAGAAACCTACTATCTGCCATAGATCCCATTTTTCGTTAAACTCTTCTGATATTTCTTCTGCTTTTCCTTTGCTTATTCCTTTTATATTTGCTAATCTTTCAGGTTCAAATTTTAAAACAGCTATTGTTTCTTCTCCAAATTTATCTACAATTCTTTTTGCTGTTGCAGGTCCAACTCCTTTTATAATTCCTCCAGATAAATATTTTTCTAAGGCTTCTAATGTTTGTGGCATAATTTTCTCAAATGTTTGTATTTTAAACTGCCTTCCATAATCTGGATGATTTACAAAGTTTCCAACTAATTTAAGGCTATCTCCTTTGTTTATAAAAGGTAGGTAGCCTACAATTACAGTTAATTCCTCTTCTGTTTCAAATTCTGCTATTGTATAACTGTTTATCTCATTTTGATATATGATTTCTGATATTTGTCCTTTAATTTCCAAGTCTATTGCTCCTTGTTTTAACTAATTTCTTATTATTTTATATCACAAATCACTATCTATGTAAATTATTTTCCATTTACATTATCAATAAAATCTTTACAATTTTCCCAATCCATTAAATTAATGAATTTATAATCCTTTTGTAATTTTTCTAATATTTCCTTTGTTTTGTCAGTAGAGCCTAAATCAGATACTATTATTTCATTTATATTTTCTTCTTTTCCATACAGTATTCTAAAAATAATGGAACGCATAAATCCTTCTATTTGCTCTTCTTGGTTTTTCACTGCTATTATACAATGAATTCCATTTGTTTTTATTTTAGTACATATACAAACATGATATATTGTCTTTACAATTTCTATTAATCCATATATTGCTAACACCCAAATCACGCCATTTGTAATAAAATCTAACATATATAATTCACTCCTGATTTATTATATGTTTTTAATTTTACAATTGATACAAACCTGATAAATGAATGTATAGTTATAGTTTAATAACCTTTTCCCATGGTAAATATGGTTTTCCAAAATGACCATAATTAGTTGTTTGCGTATATATTGGTTCTCTTAGCCCTAAATAATTTATTATTCCATCTGGTGTTAAGTCAAATTTTTCTTCTATTAGTTTTATTATTTCTTCTTCAGGAATTGAATTTGTTCCAAAAGTATTTACGTGTATTGAAAGCGGTTTTGCCATTCCTATTGCATAAGCTATTTGGATTTCGCACTTCTTTGCATACTTATTTGCAACTATATTTTTTGCAATATGTCTTAACATATAGCAGCTACTTCTATCTACTTTGCTTGCATCTTTTCCAGAAAAAGCTCCTCCTCCATGTCTTGCATATCCACCATATGTATCTACTATTATTTTTCTACCAGTTAAACCAGTATCACCAAGAGGCCCACCAATTACAAATCTGCCTGTTGGATTTACATATATTTTTGTATTTTCATCAATATATTTTTTGTCTACTACACAATCTATAACCTTTTCTTTTATTTCTATTTTTAATTCATCTAAGTTCTTATCTGGTGTGTGTTGATTAGATATAAGTATTGTGTCTATTCTCTTTGGTTTATTATCTTCATATTCTACTGTAACTTGTGTTTTTCCATCTGGTCTTATTCCTTTTATTATTTCTTTTTTTCTTACCTCAGTTAATCTTTTGGCTAATAAGTGCGCCATATCTATTGCAAATGGCATATAGCTTTTGCTTTCATCACATGCATATCCAAACATAATACCTTGGTCTCCAGCACCTCCTATGTCAACTCCCATTGCAATATCTGAGCTTTGTTTTGTTATATTAGTAACTACTTTACAGGTTCTATAATCTATGTCTGTATTCTCATTATCATATCCTATTTCTTTTAAAACCTTTCTTGCAATTTCTTCTGCATTAAATTTTGCATTTGTTGTAACTTGTCCAGCTATTGTAATTAAATCTTTTGAAGCAAATGTTTCTACTGCTACTCTAGATAACTTATCTTGTTTTAGACATTCATCTAATATGCTATCTGAAATTAAATCGCATACTTTATCTGGATGTCCTTCTGTTACACTTTCTGATGTAAAATAATACTTTTTCAAACTAATTCCTCTTTTCTTATAAAATAAAGCAACTAAAGTCGCTCTTTGTTCCTGCCGATTTGAGTTTCCGAATTAAATGAGGAAATCTCAAAGACAATAGCGATTATAGCATTTTTTATATACTAAGAAATTTCTCATTTCCTAGTATATAAAAAAACTTTGCAAAAAGCAAAGTTTACAATCTTGATTCTATGATTTTATTTTAATCATCATTCAAAGCACCTTGCTTTGCCGGTATTAGCACCTTGTTTTTCAACAGGTTGCTGTGGAGTTATTAAGCCGGTTCTCTCGTCCACTCTTGATAATATAATTATTATAATCACTGTTGTTATTTCTGTCAATACTAATTTTCAATTCTATTTAGAATATATTTTTTAAATTTGTCTTTTCTTTTTCTTTTATGTGTTTTATTAAAAATATAGAAGTATCTAAGTCTTCCATACTTTCTTGTACTTCTCCTGTTTTTATTTTTGATTTCATTCTTATTAATGATGTTTCTATTAAATCTATTTCGTCATGTAGAACTATTACAGACCATCTCTCGTTTATTTCTTCCCATTCTGAATATATTTCATCTGTTTTTTCTACCATTTCTTTTTCATTTATTTTATCTTCTTCTATTCCACTTTTTAGATCTTCTAATTTACTTACAAGTAAATCTGCTGTATTATTTAAAAATTTTTGAGTAATGCATGCTCCCACAAAAATAATTATTAATATTGATAAAATTATTATTGTTTCTCTCATTTTTTACCTTCCTTTGCTTGGCAAAACATTTGATTTTTCCCATCAAAAGTTACTACTAATGCTTCTTCTGGTTTTATTTTGAATTTTTCTACTTCTTTGCATAGCCATTTATAGTTTCTTCCTATTGCCTTCAAATTCTCATGCATTATTTTTCCATCTATTACTAAATCATATGGGATTCCTTCATACTCTGGGGTTATTCCAAAATCTTCTGGTATTGTATTTCTTTTTTCTGGTTTTTGTATTACTGTTAATTGCCCACTTGTCTCTAATATAGCATATTCCACATCTGCTATATTAAATATATTATTTTGTCTTAGCCTTTCTTGTAATTCGTTTATTGTAAATTTTTCTTTTTTCATTAGTTTCTCATCAATTTTTCCTCTAAATATTAAAATTGACGGCATTCCACAAAGTACTTTTCTTCCCCAAATACTTTTTAAGTTTATAATTGAAATTATTAATTGGATTAATAATAATGCTAAAATTGGGATTATTCCATTTGTTATTGGAATTCCTGTATCGCTCATTGGAACTGATGCCAAATCTGCTATCATTATTGCAATTACTAGTTCAAAGGGTTGCATTTGGCCGTATTTCCCTTTTTCCCATTAGTCTCATTACAACTAATACTAATATATATATTATTAAAACTCTTATAAATATATTTATCATATTGCTTCCTTTCGAATTTCTCTTTTAACTGACTTTAAATTAAATAAATTGTAATTCGTTTTATTTTCATTGAGAATATTTTTTACAAAAATGCTCAAAATATTCTTATAATCATTTTTTTGTATATTTATTTTTTTATTGCAAATAATATATTAGAACTCATAGATATATGACACAAACATAATTAAATATATATATTTAAGTTAGGAGGTTTTGCAGATGTCTGACAATAATCATGAAGCAAATGTTCAAAGTGCAAATAATACCACTAGTACAGTATGGCAAATTATTGGTAGATTAGTTGCAGCAGCAGTAGTTCTTGCAATTACAGCATTTTTTACACCTGGATTTCAAATTAACAATATTTGGTCTTTAGCTATAGCAGCTGTTGTTCTTACTGTATTAGATTATCTTATTGTTAAATTCACTGGTTTACATGCTAGTCCATTTGGAAAAGGATTTGTTGGTTTTGTGTTATCTGTAGTTATTCTTTATGTAACACAATATTTTGTTGCAGGATATTCAATTTCATGGATGGCAGCTATAATTGGTGCACTTATTTATGGTGTTATTGATTATTTTATTCCTGGTGAGCAACAAATGTAACATCAAAAAAAGAGAGAAATAATGAAGCGAACATTTTGAGTTCACTTCATTACTTCTCTCTTTTTTTGTTTACTTAAGGTTAGGGTTCCTTACTTCTGCCCGAGAAAAGCAAATGACATATATTTCGCACTTGCTTCGAAGGAATACTTTACAAAATACCTTTCTTATTAATTTGTTACTACTGTAGTATTAATGTATTCTATATATTCGTCTAGTTTTACTTCTGTTTCTCCTAATTTAACATAGTATTCTTTTTTAGAATTAGATGTTTTTGAATATATTTTATCTAATTCACATTTTATTATCATTTCTCCTGTCTGCAAATTTACTATTCCGTACTTATTATTTATTCCTACTACTACACCAGTTTGCTTATTATCTAAATTTTTTATTAAAAGTGCCGGTTCTGTTAAATTAGAATTCTCGTTAAATCCTATTTTATCATATTCAATATTAATTGCTATTTTTCCAGTTTCATTTAATATCCCATATTTATTATTCATTTTCACTTCATATAATAGAGGATCATTATTAATTATACGTATATTTTCATACTTTGTTTCTACTATTTCTTTTCCTTCTTTTGATATTATTCCATATTTATTATCATTAGAAACTATATATCTTTGAGAATACTCATCAAATTGCATGCCTGAATACTTATATCCAATTATTGAATTTCCATTCAAATCTAAAACTCCCATTTTTCCAGTCTCATTTGATACAACCATCATATTATATGACATTACTCTCTGATTTGAAAAATCACTACTTATTTTTAGTTTTTGTTTTGTTAAGTTTTCTTGGTATTGAGCTATTAAAGAATCTGTGGTATTAATTAATATTTTGTTATCTTTCTCAGAAAATTGATACACCAAATCAGCTCCAATATTTAAGTCTTCTAAAGCTATATATAATTTATCATCTTTTTTAATTATTTTATTTTTTAATTTGTACTGTTCTTCATCTAAATTTGATTTTGGTGTAATTTTATAAATTTCGTTGCTGTTTACTTTATATTCTATTATTTGATTAGTTGTGTCTATATATCCTTTATCCTTGTCTTCTTCATATTCTAAATATCCGGCCTTTTATATAATCATATCCTATTAAATCTGCTAACTTTTCTATATAAATATATGTTTTACTTGAACTGTCTTGTATAAGCAAATCCTCTGTTATTTGAGCATCTTTTCCATTAACAGCTAATCCTAAACTTTTTGTTACATTTGATTTCAAAGTATATATCAATGCTATCGAAATTATTAATAATATAACCGAAATTATTAATAGTGTAAGTACCACTTTTTTCCCTTTTGATTTTTGCGGTTTTACTGTTTCTTGGCCTAATAAATCCATTTTATATCCCCCTATTCTTTCGTATAACCATATTTTTTATAAAACTCATTTTTAAAGTTTAATAAATTATCATTCTCTATTTCTATTCTAACTCTTTCCATTAGTTTAGTCAAGAATCTTAGATTATGAATTGATAGTAATCTTACTCCTAAAATTTCATTTGCTTTTATTAAGTGCCTTATATATGCTCTACTGTAATTTTTGCAAGTATAGCAATCACATTCTTTATCTACTGGTCCCCAGTCTCTTTCATATGTTGCATTTCTTACCACAACTTTCCCATTCCATGTCATTGCTGTTCCGTTTCTTGCAATTCTTGTTGGAAGAACGCAGTCACACATATCAATCCCTGCTAAAGCTGCTTCTATTAAGTAGTCTGGTGTTCCTACTCCCATTAAGTACCTTGGTTTGTCTTTTGGCATAAGTGGAGTTGTATATTTAAGAATTTTTAAAAACTCTTCTTTTGGTTCTCCTACACTTATTCCTCCTATTGCATATCCAGGAAAATCTAAAGCTATTAAATCTTCTGCAGATTTCTTTCTTAAATCCTCGTAAAATCC
>CAKPJR010000051.1 GCA_934162925.1 uncultured Clostridia bacterium
AGGGGCAGGCCCTGTGTCTGCCCGAAAACGCAAAACACATTACATTTACGATTCAGGACAGTCCCCTTTTGTCATTCGACAAAAGAGGGACAGTCCCTAGAATCGTTCACACAAATTCCAATTTATCTTATTATTATGGAGGTTTAATATGAAAAAAATAGGTAGTCAATCTGTAAAGTTTGATAATCCAATAACAATTTTAGAAACTGCTTCTATAGTGGGGCCAAAAGAAGCACAAGGTCCCATGTCTAAATATTTTGACAAATGTTTGGAAGATGAATTTTGGGGAGAAAAAACTTGGGAAAAAGCAGAGAGTAAAATAATCAAAGAAACTGTAAATTCTAGTATAATTAAATCTAAAATTCCTGCCGACAAAATAGATTACTGCTTTGCTGGAGATTTACTAAATCAGTGTATATCTTCAAGTTTTGGACTAAGAGAACTTAGCGTTCCTTTCTTTGGAATTTTTGGTGCATGTTCTACTTTTGTTGAAGCATTAAGTTTAGCATCTGTTTTTATAGATGGTGGTGCAGCAGAAAACGCAATAGCCACAGCTTCTAGTCATTTTTGTAGTGCAGAAAAACAGTTTAGATTCCCATTAGAGCTTGGTAATCAAAGGCCCCCCTCTTCTCAATGGACTGTTACGGGTGCAGGGTCTGCAATACTTTCTAAGGAAGGTACTGGGCCTTATATAACAAGCATTACAACAGGTAAAATAGTAGATATGGGAATTAAAGATGCTAACAATATGGGAGCTGCTATGGCACCAGCCTTTGTAGATACATTAATTACTCATTTTAAGGACACTGGCAGAAACCCAAGTTACTACGATGGAATTTTTTCTGGAGATTTAGGGCACATAGGTAAAGAAATATCAATAGAGCTCTGCCAAACTAAAGGTTACAATATAAAAAGCAATTACAATGACTGTGGTGTAATGATTTTTGACAAAGCCACCCAAGATACTCACTCTGGAGGTTCTGGTTGTGCATGTTGCGCAAGTATTTTTTCTGCTTATTTATTTAATCAATTAAAACAAAAAAAATTAAAGAAAATTCTCTTAGTAGCAACAGGTGCTCTAACCAATGCAACTTCTTCACAACAAGGAGAATCAATTCCTGGAATTGCACATGCAATTTCTATAGAAATTTAAATGAATTCACATGAATTACAATTTACAGAAAGGATATAATTATTATGGAAGATTTTTTTAATAACTTTAATTGGATTATGCTAATAAAAGCATTTGTTATTGGTGGTTTAATATGTATAATTGGCCAAATTTTAATAGACAAAACTAAATTAACTCCTGCAAGAATCCTTGTTACATTTGTAACAACTGGTGCTATTCTAGGTGGACTTGGTATATATCAGCATTTAGTTGATTTTGCTGGTGCTGGCGCTACAGTTCCGCTAACTGGATTTGGTAACTTGCTAGCAAAAGGAGCAATACAAAAAACTAAAGAAATAGGTTTAGTTGGCGCATTTACCGGTGGAACTGCTGCTGCCGCAGGTGGAATTGCTGCTGCCGTATTTTTTGGATATATAGCTTCATTGATTTCAAAACCTAAAATGAAAAAGCAATAAGAAAGGCATTTTGCTAAGTATGCCTTCGAAGAAAGTGCAAAATACATGCCACTCGCTTTGCTCGGGCAGATCTAAGGAATCCTAGCCTTATTGTATACGCAAAAATCTTCGATTTTTCCTATACAATAACAAAATTAAAAGCTAGTAAATAAAGAACAAAGCGACTTAAGTCGTCCTTTGTTCTTTATTTACTAGCTTTTTTAAATAGCTTTTCTTATTACTCTATTTGAAATTGTACACAATATTTCATAATTTATTGTTTTGCATTCTTTTGCAATATCATCTACTGTAATTATTTCATTGTCCCAAATATATACTTCATCCCCTATATTTACATCTTCTATTTCTGTAACATCTACCATAAAACTATCCATACATATTGTACCAACTATAGGTGCTTTTTCTCCATTTATTACCACACTTCCATTATTGCTCATTGCTCTTTTTATTCCATCTGCATATCCTATTGGAATATTTGCAATTTTTGTTTTTTTAGTTGTCACATACGTTCTTCCATATCCTATTGGAGTATCTTTTTCCACTTCTTTCATAAAAGAAATCTTAGTTTTTAATGTGCATACTGGTTTTAATTTTATTTTATCCCTCAATTTTAAATCTGGATAATATCCATATAGCATTATTCCTGGTCTAACCATATTCCCTGGGTAATTATCAATATTAAGTATCGCACCGCTGTTTGCGCAATGCACATATTTTATTGTGTCAAATTTCTTTTTTACTATATCAACTGCTTTTCTAAATTTATTTATCTGTTCTTGTGTGTATTCTATATTTGTATCACTTTCTGCAAAATGAGTATATACTCCTTCTACAATAATGTTATTCATTTGTTTGATTTTTTCTATGAAATGTACAAGATTTTTTTCTTGTACTCCTGTTCTTCCCATTCCACTTTCTATCTCAATATGGATTTTTGCCTTAATTCCTTTTTCCATAGCCTTTTTACTCAGTTCTGAAACAAATTCGTCATAGCAAACTCCAACTGTTATTCCATATTTTATTATATTATCTATATCTTCAATAAGTGGTTGATTAATTACTATAATCTCCCCGTTTATAGTCCAATCCTGCTCTTAACACAATCGCTTCATCTACTAAAGCTGTTCCTATTCTTTCTATTGGAACTTTGTCTAAAAATTTTTTCACATTTTTTGCTCCAATTCCATATCCGCTTGCTTTTAATATAGGTAATATTTCTTTATTGCCTATTTTTCTTTTTATTTCATTATAATTATAAACCATTGAATCTATATCTATAAGCAATTCTGTTTGTCTATTTCTTTCATATTCCATAATAACCTCTTCCTGTATTTATAATATACTTAATTTAAGTTTCTAAATGAAATGAGAAAATCTCAAAGCCAATATCAATTATAGTATTTTTTTACATACTAGGAAATGAAAAATTTTCTAGTATAAAACAAAAACGATTTATATAATATTTTCTATTATTAAATCGTTTAGTTCTTCTATCTATGCATTTTTTGCTATATTTGCAATTTCTTCAAATGCTTTTATATCATTTACTGCAAGGTCTGCTAACATTTTTCTATTTATTGTTACATTAGCTTTTTTTAATCCTGCTATCATTTTGCTATATGTTGTTCCGTTCATTCTTGCTGCAGCATTTATTCTTGTAATCCATAGTTTTCTAAAATCACTTTTTTTATCTTTTCTTCCAACATATGCATATGATAATGATTTTAAAACTGCTTGATTTGCATTTCTAAATCTATAACTTTTTGCTCCAAAATATCCTTTTGCTTGTTTTAAAACTTTTTTATGTTTTTTTCTTGTTATTCTTGCTGTTTTTACTCTTGCCATTTTCTTTCACCTTCCTATTTCTTATTAATTTCCGTATGGTAGTAATTTTTTAACTCCTGCTTCGCATGTTTTATCTGCATAAGCACCTGGTCTTCTTGACATTTTTTGTCTTTTTGTTTTTGTAGCTAATCTATGTCTTGAGTTAGCTGATGTTCTTTTTACTTTTCCTTTTGCTGTATAAGAATATCTCTTTGCAGCTGCTTTGTTTGTTTTTAACTTTGGCATTGTTTTACCTCCCATAATTATTTATTATTTGGCGCTAGTATTATAAACATATTCTTTCCCTCTAATAAAGGTTTTTTCTCTAATGTAGATACATCAGATAATTCTTCTGCGAATTTGTTTAGTACTTGTTCACCTAATTTTACATAGTTAAGTTCTCTTCCTCTAAATCGAACTGTAATTTTAACTTTATTTCCATCCTCTATAAACTTCTTTGCATTTTTTATTTTAAAGTTAAAGTCGTGTTCTTCTATATTTGGTGTAACTCTTAATTCTTTTAGTTCAAATATCTTTTGCTTCTTTTTAGATTCTTTTTCTCTTTTAGCTTGTTCAAATTTATATTTTCCATAATCCATGAATTTACAAACTGGATTTTCTGGGTTTGAAGATACTAAAACTAAATCTAAATTTTTGTCCATAGCCAAATCAATAGCACTGTGCGTAGACATTTTTCCTAGTTTATTACCTGTTTCATCAATTACTTGAACTTCTTTAAATCTAATTTGTTCATTGATTAATTGGTCTTGTCTTATATCAATTCACCTCCAAACAAATGAAAATCTTCGTCTTGCTTTGTCAAACTTCACTTAATTTCTTTCAATGTACCTTTGTACTATTTCAAGAAATTAAATTCGTTTTCCTTGCAATACTTATTTTTGATTTGTTTAACATATTTAACAAATGAAAAAACTTGTTCCCAAAGAACAAGTTACCCTAAATATATTTATATTACTAATTATTTTGTAATTTAAATATTAACCTTTTTCCTTTTAGATAAGGTGAGAAGGGTTACTTCTTCTTTCAACTTTATTAATAATACAGTATTTTTTTAAAAAAGTCAAGGTTTTTATTGACTTTTTTTTATTTCTATATTAAAATAGTGGGGTACGAATATTTGTAAGCATATATTTTATCCTATTACCCGGTAGTTAAAATATATTCTATACTAATATAAATAATATATAAATAAACATTTTATGATGGGAGGAATAATTTTACCATGAATAATACAACATATATGGCTAAGAAAAATGAAGTTGAAAGTAAATGGTATATAATAGACGCTAGTCAAAAACCATTAGGTAGAGTAGCTGCTGAAGCTGCAAAATTATTAAGAGGAAAACACAAACCAACATTTACACCAAATCAAGATACAGGTGATCATGTTATAGTTTTAAATTGTAAAGATGTTATCTTAACAGGTAAAAAATTAGATCAAAAAATATATAGACATCATTCAGGATATATTGGAGGAATGAAAGAAACTTCTGCAAGAGATATGCTTTCTAAAAATCCTGAAAAGGCAATGATGCTTGCAATCAAAGGAATGCTTCCTCACAATAGATTAGGAAGACAAATGATTAATAAAGTAAGAATATATGCAGGTTCAGAGCATGAAAACCAAGCACAAAAACCTGAAGTTTGGGAGGTAAAGTAATATGGCAACAAAAAAAGATAAAATAGCATTTTGCGGTACAGGTAGAAGAAAAAAATCTATCGCAAGAGTTAGATTAGTAAATGGAAATGGAAAAATCACTGTAAATAATAAATCTTTAGATGATTTCTTTGGAATTGAAACACTAAAAGTTATTGTAAAACAACCATTAGTTGCAACAAATTCTTTAGATAAATTTGATGTTATTGCTAAAGTTACAGGTGGTGGAATCAGTGGTCAAGCTGGAGCTATAAGACATGGTATTGCAAGAGCATTAGTAGAAGCAAACTCAGAATACAGACCAACAGTTAAAGCTGCTGGATTCTTAACAAGAGATGCAAGAATGAAAGAACGTAAAAAATACGGACTTAAAAAAGCAAGAAAAGCACCTCAATTCTCAAAGAGATAATTACAAACACGATTTGGGAAAATCGGTAAACCTTACAGAGAAGCTATTTTGTTTAGAGAGAGTAGCTTCTCTTTTATTTTACTATCTCTCCTCAAATCTGTTAAAAACCAATAAAATTTTGCTTATAATATACACACAATATACATACAATATACAAATGTAATATACAAAAAGAGCAGTAGCCTAAATTAAGGCTATTGCTTCTTTTAACTCCTCTAATGTTTTATGTGTATATACACTGTCTATTAAGTCTGGACTACTGTGTCCTATAATTCTTTTTGTACAAAGTTTATTTGCACCAGCTGAATCCATTAAACTTGCAAATGTATGTCTAGCATCATGAGGTCTATGTTGCATTTCTAATTTTTCCATTATGTTATCAAATTTTTCACGCCTATAGTTGGAATAACTCATTTGATTTCCTTTAAAATTTGTAATCAAATATTCTTTGTCTTTGTTCATCTCATAATATTTTTTAATATATGGTTTAATTTTAGAATTAATAGGAATAGTACGATTTCTTCCAGCCTCCGTCTTAAATCCTCCTACCATATAGTCTTCATCCAAATGTACATTTTCAATTCTTATATCTAATAGTTCTCCAACTCTTAATCCGGTGTAAATCATTATTAATATTGTATCAATAAAATCCATTTTATCGACATTATCAAATAATTTTTGTATTTCTTCTTTTGAGAATGGACTTCTATCACTTTTTCCTTTTCGTCGTCCTATATCAACATATTTTGAATAGTCTTTATCTACAATATCATTTTTCATAGCAAATTTGAATATTAGTCTAAGTAGTGTCTTAATCATTGATTTTGTAGGATACCCCATACCGCAATCATCGATAATACCTTGTAAGTGTGTAAGTCTGATATCTTTAATTCTTGTTTTGTGTAACGCCGTGCAATACTTTCTAAAACAGTTACTGTAATTTTCAATGGCACTATCACTTAATTTTGGAAAATGTTCTTTTGTCATTTTCTTGTAGACTTCTTCAAATGTAATAGTTTCCCTTGTTATATCATATGGACTACTGTTATAATCGCTCAAAGCTATCATTGCTTGTTCCCTCCTTTCAAAATAACCGCAAATACATATATATCTGCTTACCTTCTTCAGTATAGCCTTTTGTTAGTCTTACTTGATAAGGTTTTCTCCTTTTTCCTTTTAATTTTATTATTGAACCATATCCGCTTGGTAATCTCATTTTTAAACTCCTCCTTCTTAATTAAACCGGCTATATTTAGTTATTATATAACCTCTTTTTTTCCTTGTAAACTGCTTATCCCTAGGTATTCGTAGAATTGCTTAGGGCATATATAATATGTATATTTGCTACTATTAGGCATTTTTTGTGCTATTCCAAATTCTAATGTTCCGCTTCTTAAGCCCATTCGTACAAACATTTCACTTTTTCCCATTAGCCTTGCGGCCTCTTTTACTGTAATTTTCATTTTACTATCTCCTTTTCGTTTTTTATTTGTATTCATTAAAAATTGTAAATATAGATATTATATTACCAATTATTTTAATGAATTTAGAGTGCATTCTCGTTATTTCTAGTTATATGTCTAGTGATTCCTGCATTTGTTCATAGCTTTCTTTTGTATGTCCTAGACATTTATATACTTGTTCTTCTTCTAATTTTTTTCTTTTCTCTTTATTAAGAGGTTGCTCTATTGGCTTCATTGGAAATGCAAACATTCTTACATTTCTTCCCCTAAACTTTTTCTGTACTGTATTCTCAAGAATATTGCCATTCTTGTCAATAGTTGGAATAATATAGCCTCTTTTAGCAAATTCTCTAACTGTCTTTAAATAACTAAATCCCTTTTTTTCTAGCTTGTCTTGTAAAATAAATCTATGTACATAGTATATATTATTTTGGTAGATTCCAAAGCTTTTTCCATTTACCATACTATCTACTAAATCTTCTTCTGGATTTAAGCGTGGATTTTCAAATTCAGAAGGCTCTTTATATTGGTCAAAGAACTTATGATGTCCTAATAGCCAAGATTCAATATATTCGTAGCTTTTTTCTACAATATCAATCTCTTTGCCTTTAGCTAAATTGTTTAAAATTTCTCTTCCCATTTTTAGTGAAGCCTCTTCATTTTCTTCTTCAAAGATCTCTTTACTTACTATCAAATCTGCTAGGACAACTGTGCTTACAGCAGATAGATAGCTATAGATG
>CAKPJR010000052.1 GCA_934162925.1 uncultured Clostridia bacterium
TTATTTACTAAATCTTTTAATGCTTTACCAGCTTTGAATACTGGAGCTTTTGATGCAGGTATTTTGATTTCTTCTTTAGTTTGTGGGTTTCTTCCTTTTCTAGCTGCTCTTTTTCTTACTTCAAAAGAACCAAATCCAACTAATTGTACTTTGTCTCCACTTACTAAAGCATTTGTTACAACATCAACGAATGCATTAACTGCTTCTTCAGCACCTTTTTTTGTTTCTCCTGTTTTTGCAGCTATTGCTGCGATTAATTCAGCTTTGTTCATTTAAAATTACCTCCTAATAAGATTTGTTACTATTGTAGAAAACTTCTACATTTAAGATTATTCGCCAATTTTAGCTAAAATCCTTCTTTTTTGTTTTTTATTTTTTTCATACTTCCTATTATTTCTAAGGATTTTGGTTTTATATCATGTAAATTATATTATTTTTTTCTTTTGTTAATATTTCTGTACGCCTTTTGTCCGTAAGGAATCATAGATATTTCTTCTTTGGATAGCACTTTAAAGCATAGCAATAAGATTATATATATACTTCCTGCTAATAATAAGGATAAAATTAATGTAATTGAGCTAGAAAGTGCTTTATGCAAGACATTATAAAAACTATATGAAATTACTGTCATTAGTATTGATGCCATTAATGGCTTTAATAAAAACTTATCTTTTTCAAATTTAATATTTATATTTCTTTTTAGTACAATCAAGCATATAATAAAAGATACTGCGTTTGATATTATTGACGATATAATTGCTCCTTTTACTCCAATAATAGGAATTAAATTTATGTTTAAAATAAGTTTAATTACTGCTCCAATTGCAAAAGCAATTACTGGAACATTTACCTTTCCTAATCCCTGCAGTGCCCCATTTATAGTTTGTGTTAGCACAACAAAAATAATTGTCCACGCAGAATATTTTAACATTTCTCCTCCTGCAGATGCGTTTGGAAATAATAGGTCTAGTATTTGATTTGAATAAATAGACATACAAACACTGCACGGAATTCCTATTAATATAGTAACTAATATTGAGAATTTTATTCTTTTTTTCACTATATCCATTTCTTTTCTTGCAATTGCCCCTGAAATTGTTGGAACTAATGCAGTTGCAAAAGCAATGTTAAAAGAAAATGGTAACGTTATTAGTGTATCTACTTTTCCGCTTAATATTCCATATTGTATAGTTGCTTCTTTTTCTCCTATGTATGCTTTAAGAATTCTAACTACAGTTAATGCATCTATAGTTTTTGTCATTGCCGAAAAAAGTGCACACAAAGCTATTGGTACTGAAACAATTAATATGTTTTTTATAATTCTTCCAACACTTTCTTTTTTATTTATTGTAGATGATATAACTTCTTGCCACATATTTCTTTTTCTTTTAATGAAATATTTATATAAATAAATTACACTACACAACGTTGCAAGTGTAGTAGCTATTGTAGCACCTCCAGCCATTAAAATTGTATTATTCCCGGATATGCTTGCCAATTGTTCTACTATTAATATAGTAAAGATTGTTTTAAAAACCTGTTCTAAACTTTGTGAATTAGCAGTTACAGATAAATTTTCTTTTCCATTAAAGTATCCTCTTAAAACAGAGGCTATTGACACAAGAAACACAGATGGAGAAAGGGCTAAAAGTGTCATTTCTGCTTCCGGTATTTGCAGATATATATTTGATATATATTTTGCACCCAAGAACAATACACTACTTCCTGCAAATCCTAAAGTTCCAAATAAAGCTATAGCTATTTTAAATATTCTATACGCACCTCTATTATCTCCTATAGCGACTTTGCCAGATACTAATTTTGAAATTGCATTTGGCACACCAATTGAACAAATCGTAAGAAAAAGTGCATATATTTGAAACCCGCTACTATATATTGCGTTTCCCTTATCTCCAAAGCCTTCTCTATTTGTAAGATATAATTTATAAATCAATCCTACCACTTTTATAATAACCTGAGAAAACATTAATACAATAACTCCATGCATAAATCCAGTTTTTTTATTTTCTATACTTTCTCGATTCTTAATTTTAATTCCTCCATGATACTGATATTTAGTCAAATTGTAATTTGTGTGATCAAATTTATTTTTGTGTTTGTAGGGGCAGGCCCTGTGTCTGCCCCTTAATTACAGTTTGGGCGGGCACAGGGCCCGCCCCTACGAATCCAACTTCCCACCTCACACATCCATTTTACAAATTCCAATTTGTCTTTCTAATTAATGTATATGAACTTTTTCTTTAAAAAGACTTGTTTTTTTGCGCTTTTTATAAGATAATATATATGTATAAAAATGTAATTAATTGGGGGATTAAAGGTGAAATACATAGATAAATTTTTAAAATTACTTAAAACTGATAGAAATACTTTCTTTACTTTCGTTTTAAGTTTATTTACAGTTTATATAATAGTAGATAGAGTTGTAGAATTATTAATTTTATGTTTTACAGGGATGTCAGTATCATATTGGGGGCCGATAAAATACACATTAGCTCTGGCATGTCCAATATTTGCATTCTTATTTTCTTATCCATCTAAGCTATGCAAATCTGATGATGATAAAATATCATTTTTCAAAACATATTGTATTTGTTTATATGTAATAGGAATATCAGCAGTTGTACAATGGCTTAATTATTTATGTTGGATTTTGCTTATGTCTCTTCCACACTATGACATAATGATAACAGAATTCTCAGATTTAATTATTAGAGCCCTTACTGCAATGTCACTTTATATACCACTTACTACTTTTTATAAATTAATTATGTGGTTAAACAAAACCGTTAATGACCCAATTTTCCCTAATAATTTCCAAGAATCTATATGTGACTTTCAGGGAATTGATATATCTGCACCTGATGGCACTACTGGTCCATACAGTTTAGAAATAGAAATTTGTAAGGATAGAGGAACTAATAAACCTGTTAAGATACTAGAATCTAGGAGATTCTATCCAACCATTGTTGTTGGACCTTCTGGTACAGGTAAAACATCAATGGTTATGGAACCAATGATTGCTAGAGACATAGAGAAAAAGTATTTCTTTAGAGAGACTTCAAAAGAAATGGGCTATACCGCATTAAAGACAAATATAGCTTATCTAAATAAACCTTATGATAATGAATATTTAAATAAAAACTTTACATTAAATATGCTTACACCTGTAGAAGGAAAAGAAAATATATATAAAGCCTATATGAATAAAATGATATCTGCAATTGAAAATAATGGAAAAATAGTTTATAAAGACCTTGGTATAACCGCTGTCAGTCCTGATGCCGAGCATATAGATAGGTTAAAAGAAGTTGCAAAAGCTTTTGATATGCCTTATATAGAGATAGATCCAACAAATCCAAATTCAATTGGTTTAAATCCATTTATTATAGGTAGCCCTGCACTTTGTGGATTAATCATTTCTCTTGTTATTAGAGGATTATATAGTGCTACCGAGCATACTGCAGAGCTTGCATATTCTGAAGATATTGCGACTCAAGCTACTCAAAATCTGGTATTACTCTTAAAATTAATGTACCCAAAAATGCATGATGGATTAATGCCAAACTTAGAAGATTTACTTAGATGTTATACAAATTTTGATTTAGTACAAGAAATGTGTGAAGAGTTAAAAAAAGATGAAGAATTAGCAAAAGAATATGCACTTCAGTTAGACTATTTCGAGCAATATTTCTACAAGGATTCAGAAGGAAGAAAAGATATGAAGAAGTATGTTCATTTTGCTTCTTCTACACTAGATACTGTATTACGTTCTGCTGAAGTTAGAAGTATTATATGTAATAGATATAACAATATAGATTTTAATGATGTAATTAATAATGGTAAAGTTGTATTTATATCTACAAGACCATATGAAATTGGTGGAGCCGCACACAAAGGATTTGGGCTATTCTTCTTAATGCTTATGATGTGCTCTGTAGAAAATAATCGTAAACTAGTAAAGAATCGTTTACCTCATTTTATGTATGTCGATGAATTCAGTGCATATAATCCAGATTCTTTAGGAGATATGTATACTATATACAGAAAATTTAAAATAGGTACAATCTTTTCTTCTCAGACTTTGGCTGGATTTGGTGAGGGTTCTGGTGCATTACTTTCTAACGCAGCAACAAAAATAACCTTTGGAAATAGCACTCCAGATGAAATGAGTTGGTGGACTCAAGAATTTGGTCAAAGAAAAGAATGGAAAGTTGGATATGGCTATGATAAATCCGAAGGTGAATATTCAGATAAATTAAGTGGACCAGACTGGGCTTGGACAGACCATATGAAACTTGGCAAAATACAAGGTCTTAAATTTAAGAATATAATTTATAAGACTAAAGCAAAGAATGGTAAAAATGTTGTTAACTTTGGAAAAGTAGACTTCTTGGAAAGCAAATATAAAGTACCTCATAAGAGCAAAAACTATAATTTTAGTAAATACATTACTGCAGTAAGTGATGATAAAAAGGAAGAAAAAACAAAGTGGAAGCCTAATAAAGTAGTATTTACAAAAGATGAAAGAGGAGATATAGATCCTGTCCAAACAGATACAACAGACAGTTCTTATTTCTTTGATAATGAAGATGCTATAAGTTTTAATTTAGGAAATAACAAGAAAAGCTAAAAAAGTAGAGACAATTTTATTTTAAATTGTCTCTTTTTTTATCTATGCTTTCTATTCTAGAGCCTTTAATGTCACTTCTTCCATTTTGTATTTTCCATCTTCTATTTTAAATTCTACTAATGATTTATCCAATGAATCGCTGTTCTGTCTTAAATCTGTAGTAAACAATAATTTTATTCCTGGTATTTCTAATTTATTTGTTACAATTACTTTTAGTACCTCTACCATGTGTTTATTATCTTCACATACTAGTACTAATTGTGGTTTTATTGCAAAACCTGAATCAAATTGTACAAAGCTTTCATAAAAATCTATATAGTATTTCATTCTGTCTATTAGTTTATTTTCCCAATCTTCTTCTCTTCTAATAGCTTCAAAAATCAAGTCTATAGATTTATTATTTTTAGTTATTTTAACTCCCGCATGTGCTTTAAAAATTTTTCCCAATTTTTTTGCAGTAAGTTGTGGTTTTACAGTAAAACTATCAAAGGCTTTTACTTTTCTTAAATAAGCAACTATTATTTGATTTCCTGCTAAGCGTTTTTTTATCATTCCTACAGTCTTTGTATTATCTGTAGGTTGCCACTTACACTCGATTCCTCTTGAATTAAGTAAATATTTGCCCATTTTTTCTAAACAATATACTCTATATATACATTTTCCTTCTTCACTTCTAAAATAATACCTAGTTAAAATTTTAGATTTTACTAATTGCTCTAATTTATTATTTAATTTATCTTGAGATTTAATATCTTCTCCATTATGTACTAATATTTGATAAATCTGTCTAGAAGTAATAAATTCAAATTTGTTTACTAATTCCATTATTTTAAAATGAATATCTGTAATATGTCCTATGTTTATTTTATGTATTATTTGGTTCATAGAAACATATCCATCTTTTCCATCAAAAGTCTTTACTTCTCCCTCTCTTACTGCAAATGGTGATACATCTGTTTTTATTTGATTATCTTCTACCATAATTATGGCACTCCTTTCTATTATAGAATTGTTAATTTTATTTTCTTTTTGTCTGGAATAATCTTTTTTATTATTAGTCTTACATTTTCTCCATATTCAATATTCTCTTTATAGTCTGCTAAGCCAACTAGATTGGGTTTTAATTCAATAAATATTCCATTTTTATTTTTTTCTTTTTCTCTAGCAATTCCTGAAACTGTCATGCCTTCTCTGAACTCTTTTACATTTTCTTCCCAAGATCCAAGAGTCTCTTTATAGCTTAGAATCACTCTGTTTGTTTTCCTATCTATAGATTTTATCATAATTTTTATCTTTTGTCCAATTTTAAATCTTTCATGTGGCGTTTTTATCCTTGCAACTGATATATCCTCTATATGAACTAGACCTACTATTCCTCCACCTATTTCTACAAAAGCCCCATATGGTCTAATATTTTTCACTATTCCATATACTATCATACCTTCTTTTAGTTCAGTTTTCATCCAGTTAATTGCTTCTTTCCCAACTGCTTTTCTAGATAAAATTACTGTATCTTTCTTGCTTGTATCTTTCACTTTAAATTGAACTACTTTATCTATTTTGCTTTTGCATATATTAGGCTTAGGAAATCCTGTTTCATCAATATTTATAGCTTCTATTTCATCCCTTGGTATGATTCCTGTTATATTATTTCCTAAATCCACGTATAAGTTGTAATTGCTATCACATCTGCTCACTCTGGCTTGTATTATATCTCCATTAGCTGATGCTTTACTTAATTCTTCTAATGAAAATGCCTGTGGTGCACTTGCCCATCCTTCTGGAATAAATTTTTGTACATATTCCATATAACATTTTCTTCCTTTCTTTTGTATTTTTACCTAAAAACATTATATATTTTGTTTTCTTACTTTTCAATAGAATTTTATATTTTCTATTGTTCTCAACCATATAGATTTGTATGTTATTATATTATTGCAATATATAATATATGCTATAATCGCTATTACCGTTAAGATTTTCTCATTACATTTGGAAACTTAAATCGGCGAGAACAAATGGCGGCTTAAGTCGCTTTGTTCCTTATTTGTTTTTTAACAATGCTTCTATTTCTTTTTTCTTTAAATATCTCCATGTCCCTAATGGTAAATCTTTTACTGTCAAATTACCTATTTTACTTCTATGTAAGCTAAGAACTTTTTTATTAATAGACTCGCACATTCTTCTTATTTGTCTGTTTTTACCTTCATGTATTGTTATTTGTAACCTAGATATATTTTTTTCTTCATCTATTTTTAATATTTTAACATCTGCTTTATTTGTTATAAAATCTCCTATATCTACACCATTTTTTAACTTTTCAATTTCTTCATTTGTTATTTTACCTACTACTGTAACATTATATGTTTTAGGAATTTGGTGTTTTGGATGTGTTACTTTATATACAAAGTCTCCGGTCATTAGTTAAGATTATTGCACCTGATGTATACATATCTAATCTACCTACAGGCACAAGTCTTACGCCTTTTACTTTTACTAAATCTAAAACCGTTTTTCTGTCAAACTGGTCTTTTACAGTAGTAACATAGTCTATTGGTTTATTTAGCAATATATATACAAATTCTTTTTTTGTAGATTTTATTTCTTTATCATTATACTCTATTTTATCTACATTTGGCTTTATTTTTGTTCCTAGCTCAGTAATTATTGTTCCATTTACCTTTACCTTACCTTGAAGAATTAGTTCTTCACATTTTCTTCTGGATGCAATTCCATTGTCTGCCAAATATTTTTGTAATCTTATTTCTTCCATAATATTTCCTTCTTATTTTATATATAAATTATAATTTGTTTAACTTTTTATTTATTCCATGTTAAACAGGCTATAAATTTAAATTGCCTCATTCTTTGTCGGATTAATGAAAAATTTATTTTTCATTAATTTGTTCAAAGATAACACTATTAATTTTTACA
>CAKPJR010000053.1 GCA_934162925.1 uncultured Clostridia bacterium
CCCTTAATACTATATAAGAGCTACATATTTATATGTACAAAATATGTGCCATATAATAATATCACAGGTAAATGTGGCTTGTCAACAATTTGTAAAAATTTTATTTAATTCTGTACATTTAATTTTACAATTTCATGCTCATTATCAGTAGATTCAGTAGAAACTTTGTATAGAGTTATTTCCGTTCCGTCTGAATTAAATTTCCATTTTACTTCCTGACTAAAAATTATGGAATCATTTGTTACTACTAATTCTCCATTTTTTATTAACTCTTCAACTTCTTCATTACTATAGTTCCATTCTAATTCCTCAATTATAAATTCTCCTGTGCTTTTTAATTGTACAGTCATTGAATTAATACTTAGTGCTTCATCTAATTTCCCGCCTTCTCCATAATAGTTTCTATCATATTTTACAGAATCGCTTAGTCCCCTTTTTGTCCATGCATTGCCAATTGTTTCGCTGTATTCTTTTACTTCCGCAGTTGCTAAATCTATTTGCCAAAGTGTATCTTTGCCTTTTACTACTAATTTTGTTTCTGTTGTTCTATCTGCATCTTTTTCAAAGTCTAAACTATTTTTTATTTTACTTGCTAATTCATCTGCATTACTTATTTTTCCTTCTGAAACATTGTAGCTTGCCACTGCTATTTCTATTAGTCTTTCTTTTTCTGATGCTTTTATAGTATTTATTGCAGCATTTTGTGCTGTATTAAATAATCCTCCATTTAAGGCTACTGTTATTGTTACTCCTACTAATATTAGCATTACAATTATTGTTATTATTAAAGCAATCAATGTGATTCCATTGAAATTTGAGTGAACACTGTGAATCCAATGTTTTTTTGATTTGTTTCTTTTTGAAAATTCAGGACAGTCCCAAAAATTCTCAACACATTGATAATTTTTAGGGACAGTCCCTAGAATTTTCTCTTCTTTAAATTTTTCCATTTGTGTTTCCACCCTTTCATATTTTCTTTTGTTTATGAAAGGATGTTATCATACAACATTTTATTTTTTAACAGTTTTTATGTTTATTTGTAATTATATATTTTTGTAAAAAGCGCACTTATAAGATTGTATTTTCTTACAGATATTCTATGTTAAACGGGTTATAAATTAAGCTTGCCTCTTTCTTTGTCGGATTAATGAAAAATTTATTTTTCATTAATTTGTTCAAAGATAACATTATTAATTTTTACAAACAATGCGTCGACAGCCCTTTGAGGCGGGGGAATACCCGTGAGCTTGGAGACCATTGTTTTTAAAATTAATATGTTATCTTATTTAATTAACGTAGGGGCAGGCCCTGTGTCGCCCAACATTTGCAATTATTTTTTAATTCTTCGGGCGGGTACAGCGTCCCTACAACGTTTGCAACATATTTGGCATTTTGGGCGTATGCAATACGCCCCTACATTATTCAAATTCTAAAATTCAAGACGTTCCTCTTTTGTTATTAAACAAAAGAGGAACTGTCTCTAGAATTTTGTTTGCACAATACTATTTATTACCCCTAGATATTTTCCTATATTAAATTCTTCTAAATTATTCAGCTTTTTATGAATATAATTATTGTTTTCAAAATCAATTTTCCATTCTGTAATTGTATATATTGTTTGCTCATCTTTATCCAAACTTGCTTCTAGTGTAAAATATCGTGGAATTTGCTCTGTTATTAATACACTAGAACACAATACTTGTTTTGATTTTTCTTTTGTTTTAGGGAATATAAAATTAAATGCTTTCATTCCATTATCTAAAATAGTATATGAAATGTTAAAATCACTTGGCATTACTTTTCTTTCTAGATCTATTATGTCTATATCATCTGTATATTCGAGTTCTATCTTTGTTTCATTCCACAATTTACAAAAATATTCCTTTAATATTTCTGGTCCTTTTTGCAGTAATATGTTAAATTTTTCCCACTCTTCAAATATTAAGTCTCTAATTGCTTCACTTGCGCAAAAATAATTCATACTAAAATTTTCTTTCATGTTTGTTTCTCCAATCTTTTGTATTTTTTGTATTTTTATAATAACATAGCAGTTTATTTATATAATAAGCAAAATGTAAATTGGTAAGTATTAATATACATAATTAGTCTATTTCTTCAAATCCCATTTGCTTTTGTAATTCTATATCTATTACTTTTCTTAAATATAATTTGTTTGCTTTGCAATACTTTTGCACAGCTTTTTCTGTTTCTATCCCAAACTTTCCATTTGGATTCCCAGAAAAAAAGCCTAATTCTTTTAGTTTCTTTTGAATTTCCATTACGTCTGCACCATACATTCCAGATTTTAAATCTCTAAATCCTCTACCAAAGGCTCCATACACACCATCCACAATAGTGACTCTAGTTCCTATTGGGATTATTTTATATAGTTCTGCTACATCATTATTGTCCATTCTTATACAACCATGAGAGCTTGACCAGCCTAAAGAATATGGATCCAGGGTTCCGTGTATTCCAAATTTTCCCCAAGGTACATTAAGCCCCATCCAGCTCCCACCAAATCCTTCTCCCCATTTTGCTTTTGAAGTTATGGTCCATGTTCCAATAGGTGAAGGTGTTGACCATTTCCCTCCTGAGCATTTATATTCTTTTGAAAGTATATCATTTTCAAATAAATACAACTTGGATTCTTCCACATCAACTAGTATTTTATATGTGCTTTTCGAATTAGATGAAGTCTCAATAGCTTTTTTCATACTAATTTTGTTGCTTAATATTGCAATTGTAATAGCAAATAATAATATTATTGCGGTTATTTTTAATATACTTTTCATGTTATATACTTTTATCATAATAAAATTATATTAGCCTTATATTAATAAATGCATAAATTATACCTTTGATTAATTATTAGTTTTGGAAATTAATTTTTAATGATATTTATTGAATTTAAAAGTTCCCTAGAATGGTGCATAACGTTTAAGATAAAAACGTTAGAATTAACTTTATACAAAATTCTATATGATTTGTATATTATCTCTCTTAAATATGTATTATTATATTCTGGTATTTTCCTTCCCATATATGGAAAAATTGATAAGTTTGCTACTTTTTTTACTATTTCTTCTATTGTTTTATCTGCATAATATATAGAATCTCTTGAAATATATTCTCTAATATGTTCTAAATCTTCTTTAGCATTTTGTTTTAACTCTATATTTGCCAATATTAAATTCTCTTTCTATTTCATCCATTGTATAAGTTCTTCCTATGTTTTGATCTATTTCTACTTCACCACACGCTACACAAATGTTTATAACATCTGCTCTTGATGCATTAGGATTATTTTTTATTTCATTTCTCATTTTATATAATTCTTTATATGGTAATTTTTTTAGCTCTTTTAGTTTTTTTATATTTTCTTCTACATATGTCATAGTACCACACCCTTTACCTATTTTTTTAATTTATGCATTTATTGTGTTTAATTATACAGTAAAAGGAAAAAACTGTCAATTGTTTTTTTGACAGTTTTTATTCTTCTTTCCAATTTACAATTTTATTTTCTCTTAAACTTTTCTTTACGTCTATAATTCTTTGATTGCTAGATCCTTTAAATCTAAGTTTTGGATCTTTTAATTCTTCTATAAATTTTCCATCTACTATGTAATCTATGTTCTCTAGCATTTCTTTTGTGGTTTTTCTACCCTCTTTTTTTATCATTTCTCCTATTATTTGATTGTCAAATGTAAATCCAGTATAGCACCATATTTTTTTATTAGGATATTTTTCTTTTACTTTTTTTATGAGTGGTACTAAACCTTCTTGATTTGTTTTTTCAAATGGTTCTCCCCCTAAAAGGCTTAGTCCCGTTATATATTCTGGTTTTAAATCTTCTATTATTTCATTTTGTTCATCTTCAGTAAATTCTTTTCCATAGTTAAAATCCCAAGCTTCTCTATTAAAGCAATTTTTGCAGTGATGATTACATCCACTAACAAATAGAGAAACTCTTACTCCTGGTCCATTTGCTACATCGCATTTTTTTATTTTTGCATACTTCATAAAAATCATCCTTTTTTTTACAAATGTAATACTCTCGATTTTATTTCTTTTGTTTTTCCTTCATTCCAAAAATTTTCGCCTAAATAACCACAAGTACGCCTTGTTACATTCATTTTATTTTTGTCTTTATTACCACAGTTTGGGCATTCCCACTCTAGATTATCATTTACTATTATCTCTCCATCAAATCCGCAAACATGGCAATAATCAGATTTTGTATTAAATTCTGCATATTGAATATTGTCATAAATAAATTTAACAACATCTTCTAACGCTTTTAAATTGTGTCTCATATTTGGAATTTCTATGTAAGAAATAGCTCCTCCTAATGATAACTTTTGGAATTCACTTTCAAATGATAATTTTTCAAAAGCATCTATTTCTTCTCTTACATCAACATGGTATGAATTTGTATAATATCCCTTATCTGTAATATCTCTAATTTCTCCAAATCTTTCTCTATCTATTCTAGCAAATCTATAACACAAACTTTCTGCAGGAGTTCCATATAGGGCAAAACCTATTCCAGTTTCTTTTTTCCATTTTTCTGTAGTTTCCTTTAGATGCTTCATTACCTTAATTGCAAAGTCGTGCCCTTCTGGTGTTGTATGTGATACTCCCTTCATTAACTTTGTAACTTCATATATTCCTATATACCCTAAAGAAATTGAAGAATACCCACCCTTTAGTAGTTTATCTATCTTTTCTCCAGCTTCCATACGTGCTATTGCACCATATCTCCAATGTATTGGACTTGTATTACTTAATGTTCCAAGCAATGCATAATGTCTACACATTAATGCTTCCTTACATAGCTCTAATCTCTCATCAAATAGTTCCCAGAATTTATCTTCATCACCATCTGCAATAATTCCAATTTGAGGTAAATTAATACTAACAACCCCTTGATTGAATCTTCCTTCAAATTTGTAATTACCATTTTCATCTTTCCATGGAGCTAAAAAGCTTCTACATCCCATTGGACTAAATACATTTCCTTCGTAATTTTCTCTCATTTTTTTTGCTGATATGTAATCTGGATATAATCTTTTTGAAGAACACTTTACTGCAAGTTTAGTTAAGTAGTCATATTCTCCACCCTTTAAACAATTATGTTCATCTAATACATATATTAATTTAGGGAATGCTGGTGTAATATATACACCCTTTTCATTTTTTATTCCTTCATATCTTTGTTTTAGAATTTCTTCTATTATCATTGCATTTTCTTTTATATATGGGTCATCTTTCTTTAAGTTTAAAAATATTGTTACAAAAGGAGATTGTCCATTTGTTGTCATTAATGTATTTATTTGATATTGAATTGTTTGTACTCCTGCTGATACTTCTTTTTTTAGTCTTTGATTTGTAAGTTTCTCTATTAGTTCTGGTGTTAATTCCTTACCAAACTCTTCTTCTAATTCTTTTTTAAATTTATTATAACTTCTTCTTACATATTTTCCTAAATGGCTAATATCAACTGATTGTCCACCATATTGGTTAGATGCAACTGACGCAATTATTTGTGTCATAATTGTACATGCAACTTGAAAACTTTTTGGAGATTCAATAAGTTTACCATTCATAACTGTTCCATTATCTAACATATCTCCAATATTTATTAAGCAACAATTAAATATTGGTTGCAAAAAATAGTCCATATCATGAAAATGCAATATTCCTTCTTCATGTGCTTTTGCAATTTTTTCTGGTAATAATATTCTTTTTGTTAAATCTTTAGAAACTTCTCCTGCTATGTAATCTCTTTGTGTTGAAGCAAGTACGGCATTTTTATTAGAATTTTCTTCTAGTAATTCTTTATTTTTGTTTTTTATTAAACCTAATATAGATTCATCTGTAGTATTAGATTTTCTAACTAATGCTCTAGTGTATCTATAAATCATATATTTTTTTGCAAGCTCAAATTTTTTTCTATCCATTAATTGCTGTTCTATTATATCTTGAACATCTTCTACTAATATTCTTTTTTTATCTAACTCTTCTATATATTTAGTTATTTCTCTAATTTCTGTTTTTGTTATTCTTTCTTTAGGTTTTACTTCGTTATTTGCTTTTTCTATTGCTATTTGTATTTTCTCTCTGTTATAATCTACGGCTTTTCCATCTCTTTTTATTACCTTCATTAATATGTCCCCTCTTTCGAAAACTCTTTTTGCTTACCGACTAATTATACACCATTATTTTTTGTATTCTGTTGCATTTGCAATATTTTCTCAAAAAAACTTTTTATAATCTTTTGTACGCTTTGATAGTGTAGGTTTATTTGAATTGTTACAATTGTGTTACATTTTTTATTGTTTTTTCAGTTGTAATATATTATAATTGTTAAAAAGATTGTAATTTGTAAAATGGATGTGTGAGGTGTGAAGTTGGATTCGTAGGGGCGTATTGCATACGCCCAAAAACAAATTTTTGCAATAGATTACATTTACAATTCAGGACAGTCCCCTTTTGTCATTCGACAAAAGAGGGACAGTCCCTAGAATCGTTCAAACAAATTACAATTTACAGGAGATTTATAATGGAAATTTCAGATTTAGTTCAAAGTATTTCAGATAATTGCATAAAAGTTCAAAAGAAATCTTTTCCTGCTGGAACTGTTATTACTACCTATATGGAAAAGAGAAAACAAATCTGTATTTTACTTTCTGGTAAAGCTGAACTTATTAGGTATGACCTTAAAGGAAATAAAGATATTATAGAACATTTTGGACAAAATGATATTTTCGGAGAAGTTTTTCATCATGTTAATACTAACAATGAGCTTTTTGTTCTAGCAACAAAAAAGTGCGAAGTTCTTTTGTTTTTATATGATGATATTCGCGTAAAGTGTAAACAAAATTGTAGCTTTCATACAACTCTAATTTCTAATCTTTTAGAGCTTTCTTTAAATAACTCAATTTCTCAAAACACAAGAATAGAAGTGCTTTCTAAAAGGAGTATTAGAGAAAAACTTCTTAGTTATTTTAATATTCTATCTAGCAAATCTTTTAGTAAAAATATAGTCCTACCTTTTTCCTTAACTAGTCTTGCTGATTACTTAAGTGTCGATAGAAGTGCTATGATGAGGGAGCTTAAAAATTTAATTGATGAAGGCTTTATTTCTAAAAATGGTAATAAAATTAAACTGCTTTATTAATAAATGCATAAATTATATTTTGGTTGTTTATTAGTTTTGGAAATTAATTGTTAATGATATTTTATGCATTTATTGGGCTAATTATGTATTAAAGGGAAAAAACTGTCAATTGTTTTTTTGACAGTTTTTTTCTGTGGTTTTAATCATTTATAAATCATATATTATATTTATTTCTCTTATGATATGTTGTATGTAATAGCTCATGTGCTTTATGGCTACCTGGTTCTTCTAGGAATTCTTTATACAATTTTTTAATTATTGGATTTTCGTGTGATTTTCTTATTGTGCTTTTTTCATCAATAGTATATAAACAATCTGCTCTTAATTTTCTTATATCATATTCGCTTCTTTGTTTTGATGTTTTAATTGGCTGTCCTCCACCCATTAC
>CAKPJR010000054.1 GCA_934162925.1 uncultured Clostridia bacterium
AAACAAAATAATCAATGAAAAAATAGACATAGACAAGCTTTTAATTGTTACATTTACAAATGCCGCTGCTTCTGAAATGAGACAAAGAATATTAGAGGCTCTATATGAAAAAATAGATGAAAACCCAGAAAACGAAAATCTTCAAAAGCAAATTATTTTATTAAACAAAGCAAATATTTCAACAATACATGCTTTTTGCTTAGAAGTTATAAAAAATTATTTTTATGAAATTAATATTTCTTCAAATTTTAGAATAGGAGATAATCAAGAAATTGAACTTTTAAAGCAAGAAACACTGGAAGAAACTTTTGAAGAGTTATATGAGAAAAATGATGAGAAATTTGTAAATCTAGTAAACATGTATGGTGGCTATAGAGATGATGAAGATCTAAAAGAACTAGTGCTAAAAATATATAAATACTCTCAGAGTATGCCTTTCCCAGAAGAATGGATAATAGAAAATGTAGAGAAATTTAATGTACAAAATGAAATAGAAAAAGATTTTTCTAAAACTATGTGGGGAAAAATACTAGTAGAAGATTTTAAAGATGAAATAGAAGATTGTATAGCTGAGCTTAAAAAGGCAGAAGAAAAATTAAAACAAGAAGAAGATCTTCAAAAACATTACTGTGTAATTATAGATGACATTGATAAATTACAAACATTGTTAAAAGAAAAAAATACTTGGGATGATATATATGAATATTTAATGAATTTTAGCTTTGATACATGGCCTAAAGCAAAAATAGAAAACGAAGCCAAAGAATATTCAAAGAATATAAGAGATAGTGTAAAAGAAAGAATAAAAGCTATATCTAAAAAGATATTTATATATTCTTCTAAAGAAGCAAATGAAGATATTAATAGTATGTATAATATGCTAGATTCATTAGCTATGATTATATTAAAATTTACAGAAAGATATCAAAAAAATAAAAAAGAAAAGAACATAATAGACTTTAATGATATTGAACATTTTGCGCTAAAAATCTTAGTACAAAAAGATGAAAGTGGCAAATATCAGCCTACTGAAATTGCTAAACTATATAAAAATAAATTTGAAGAAATAGCAATAGATGAATACCAAGATAGCAACTTAGTACAAGAATATATATTAACAACAATATCTAAAGATAATAATATTTTTATGGTTGGAGATGTAAAACAAAGTATATATAAATTCAGACAAGCAAGACCAGAACTATTCTTAGAAAAATATGATAAATATGAGCTAAGCACGAATAATGAAAAGAGTTGTGAAAAAGACACAAAAATACAATTGTTTCAAAATTTTAGAAGTAGAAAAAACATATTAGATTTAACAAATATTGTATTTAGCAATATTATGAGTAAAAAGTTAGGCGACATAGACTACAACGAAAATGAATATTTGAATTGCTCTGCAAATTATGAGAAACCAGAAGAAAATAAAAAAATTGCAGGCAAAGTAGAACTAGATATAATAGATTTAGCAGAAAAAATGGAAGAGACAGAAACAGAAACAGAAGCAGAAGAAATTATAGAAAAAAACGAAATAGAAGCAAAATTTGTTGCAAACAGAATAAAAGAATTATTAGAAGATAATTATTATGTATATGACAAAAAAATGGGATATAGAAAAGCAACATATAAAGATATAGTTATATTACTTAGAACAACAAGTAATGTAGCTTCACTTTATGAAAAAGAATTAAATAAGCTAGAAATTCCAGTATTTAGTGATACTAGCTCAAGTTACTTTGAAACAGAAGAAATACAGATAATTTTATCAACATTAAAAATAATAGATAATCCTAATAATGACATCCCATTAGTAACAGTATTGAGATCACCTGTTGCAAATTTTACAGACAATGAATTAATAGAAATAAGATTAAATTCTAAAAACACTAGTTTTTATGAAGCTTTATTAGAAACATTAAACAACGAGGAAGATGACCGACTTAAAGCTAAAATAAAAGACTTTTTCAATATGTTAGAAGAGTGGCAAGAAAAACAAGAATATCTAGGACTAGATGAATTTATTTGGTATTTATATGAAAGTACAGGTTTTTATGATTATATTAGTAGTAGTTTGGATGGAGAAATAAAAATAGCTAATTTAAAACTCTTATTTGAAAAAGCTAAAGATTATGAAAAAGCAAGTTTTAAAGGACTATATAACTTTATAAATTATATAGACAAAATAAGTAAAGGTGCAGGAGATGCTGGTGCAGCAAAACTAATTGGAGAAAACGAAAATGTAGTAAGAATAATGAGTATACATAAAAGTAAAGGGTTGGAATTTCCTGTTGTATTTTTAAGCGGAACAGGAAAGCAATTTAACTTGCAAGACTTAAACCAAAGTGTTTTATTACACCAAGACATCGGTTTTGGACCAAAGGTTATAGATTATGAAAGAAAAATTGAATATAATACTTTAGCAAAAGAAGCAATTAGAAATAAATTACTAAATGAAACTATATCAGAAGAAATGAGACTTCTATATGTAGCATTAACAAGAGCAAAAGAAAAATTAATAATAACAGGATATGATAAAAATTTAGAGAAATCTATAAAAGAAAAAGAAGAAATTGTTACTAATGCAAGAAAAATAAGCATTACAAACATAAGAAAAACAAAGACATACTTAAATTGGCTAGAACTAGTATATTTAAAAGAAAAAGAAGAATTGGAAAATATATTAGAAGTTAATTTTTACAATAAAGCTAACATAGAAAAAACAGATGAAGAAGAACACGGAGGCAACTACAAAAGTATAGAAGAATGGCTTGGACAAAATCGTAAAAATGACAATAAAGAGATTGATAAAATTTTAAATTGGGAGTATAAATACGAAGAAAGCACTAAAATAGAAGGAAAAGCTTCTGTAACGGCAATAGCAAAAGGCTCGAGAAAAGAATTGAAAGAAATAGAAACTAAACCGAAATTTTTAGAAGGAACTGAAATTATAAGTAAAACAGAAATAGGAACATTAACACACTTGATTATGCAAAAGTTAAATTTTAAAGAAAATTATGACAAACAAAAAGTAATAAATCTATTAGAAAGATTAGTTTCAGAAAAAGTTATTACAGAAAATCAAGCTGAAAGCATAGATATAACAGGTATTGTAAAATTTGCAAATTCAAAAATCTATAAAGAACTAAAAAATGCAAAGAATATTTATACAGAACAACCATTTTATATCTATTTAACAGCTGATGAAATATATGGTAATGGAATAAAAGAGAAAGTATTAGTACAAGGAATAATAGACTTATATTATATAAATGCTAATAATAAAATAGTACTAGTAGATTATAAGACAGACTATGTAGTGCTAGGAAAAGAACAAGAATTAATTAATAAATATAAAAGGCAATTAGGAATTTATAAAAGAGCAATTGAACAAGCTTTGAATAGCAAAGTAGAAGAAGCATATATTTATTCGGTCAGCCTAGGAAAAGAAATATTATTAGACTAAAATTAAAAAATGTAGAGTAAATGTAGGGGCGATTTTAATCGACTGGCTTCGAAGAAATTACTCTAATAATAGTTTGGCGTATAAGTACAGTGCCTACTTTTATATAAAGACTATCTTATATATTAACATAATATTTACAAAAACCACAAAGTGTAGTATAATATTCTAGGAACAAACAAAGCAACTTTAAGTCTTCCTTTGTTCTCGCCGATATATAAAAAAGGAGAAATAGAAATGGCAAAAATGAAAAAATTCTTTTTATATTTTTTGATGTTTATAGCTTTATACATATTCGTTACGACACTAACAAATTTCAGTATGAAAGAGAAATTTAAAGATATACAAAATATACAAATAAGTGTTAGTTCACCGAAAATATTTATAGAAGAAAGCAAAGCAACAAATTCGCATGGATATATAAAAGGAAATATAACTAATGATACCGGAAACCATATCCCTGTTGAATATTTACAAGTTGATCTATATAATGAAAACAATACATATTTAGGAAGTGAATTTAAAGAATTAAAGTATTTTAATGTAAATGAAACAATTAATTTTGAGATTAATTATAAATATAATAATGTTAATAGATTGGTGATTGGAGTTACAGACGAAATAATCCAAGATAAAGAAAAAAAAGAGAATTATGTTAGTAATATTAAAGTTGAACCAGTAATAACAGAAGAAACAATTAAAATAGCAGTACCCATTAGTGCAGTTTTGATGCTTAATACTGCGCTAGGAGTGTTAGAGACTCTTTAAAACAAAATAAAAATAGCAATTGCATGAAAAAATATTAAAAACAATTGCTATTTTGTTTTTTTTGTAATATAATTGCAACATAAATGTAACAAAAATGTATCATAATAATATACAGAAAGGATAGATGCTTTTATGTTTAAGTTTAGAGGTTTTGGACAAGATATAGGAATAGATTTGGGAACAGCAACAGTAATTGCATATGCAAAAGGAAAAGGAATTGTTTTAAGAGAACCTTCTGTTGTTGCTGTAAACAATATTACAAATGAAGTATTAGCAGTAGGAGGAGAAGCAAGAAGAATGCTTGGTAGAACACCAGGAAATATTGTTGCTACAAGACCACTAAAAGATGGAGTAATATCAGACTATACCGTTACAGAAAAAATGCTAAAACATTTTATAAACAAAATATGTGGAAAGTTTGTTTTTGCTCCTAGAATTATGATATGTATACCATCACAAGTTACAGAAGTGGAAAAGAAAGCTGTAATAGATGCTGCTTCGCAGGCAGGTGCTAGAAGAGTATATTTAATAGAGGAACCAATTGCAGCAGCAATTGGAGCTGGAATAGATATATCTAAAGCTTGTGGAAATATGGTAGTAGACATAGGAGGAGGTACAACAGATGTAGCTGTTATATCTCTTGGGGGATCTGTTGTTAGTACTTCAATAAAAGTAGCTGGAGACAAATTTGATGAAGCTATAGTAAAGTATATTAAGAAAAAACATAATGTTATGATTGGGGAAAGAACAGCAGAGGATTTAAAAATAAATATAGGATGTGTATATCCAAAAATACAAGATACTGAAATGGATATTAGAGGAAGAGACTTAGTAACAGGACTTCCAAAAACAATAACAGTAAAATCTAGTGAAATGATGGAAGCATTAGAAGAGCCTGCGATGCTAATAGTTGATGCAGTTCATGCTACATTAGAAAAAACACCACCAGAACTTGCAGCAGATATAAGCGATAGAGGAATCTATATGACAGGTGGAGGTTGCTTGGTTGATGGATTAGACAAACTTTTGCAACAACAAACAGGAATAAATGTAATGATAGCAGAAGATGCTGTTAGTTGTGTAGCATTAGGAACAGGAAAAGCATTAGATAATTTAGATACATTGGATGGAAAAATGGGAAGATAATATACCATATTATAAAAATGAATAGTGAATAAAAATTTGCTATTCATTTCTTATTGTATAGGAAAAATTGAAGATTTTTTTGAAGGTATACTTTATATATTATCAATTCTAGAGAATGGAGAAAAGAAAATGAGAAAAGTAGCTTTTTACACATTGCGGTTGCAAAGTTAATCAGTATGAAACAAATGCAATGGCAGAACAATTTATAAATAACAAATATGAAATAGTAGATTTTGAAGAAAATGCAGATATATATATAATAAATACTTGTACAGTTACAAATATGTCAGATAGAAAGTCAAGACAAATAATTAGGAGAGCAAAACAAAAAAATCCTAATAGTATTCTTGCAGTTACCGGATGTTATGCGCAAGTTGCTGCAGAAGAATTAGAAAAAATAAAAGATATAGATTTAATAGTTGGAAACACAGAAAAGAAAGATATCTTAAGCATAATTGAAAATCATATGAAAGAAAAATCTGCAGGCACAGATAATAAAGTTAATTTAACAGATATAAATAAACAAAAAGAATTTACAGATCTTGGAACTACTACATATACAGAAAAAGTAAGGGCTGTTATTAAAGTACAAGATGGATGTAACAATTTTTGCTCTTATTGCATAATCCCATACGCAAAAGGCAGAGTAAGAAGCAGAAGACCAGAAAATATTATAGAAGAAATAAATCAAATTGCAAAAAATGGAATACAAGAAGTTGTAATAACTGGAATACACGTTGCTTCGTATGGAATAGATTTTGAAGATAAAAATATAAGATTAATAGATTTACTAGAGGAAATAAACAAAATAGAAGGAATAAAAAGAATAAGACTAGGTTCTTTAGAGCCAAATTTAATAACTGATGAATTTGTAGAAAGGCTAAAAAAAGTAAATAAAATATGCCATCATTTTCATCTGTCTCTACAAAGTGGCTGTACAGAAACATTAAAAAGAATGAATAGAAAATATACAGCAGAAGATTTTGAAAAAGTAGTAAAAAGATTAAGAAAAGCATTTGAAGATGTTGCACTTACAACAGATATTATTGTGGGATTTCCAGGAGAAACAGAAGAAGAATTTAAAATTACATATGAATATTTGAAAAAGATAAACTTTTACAAGATGCATGTTTTTAAATATTCACACAGGAAAGGAACGAGAGCTGCTGTAATGCCAAATCAGATAGACGGAAATATAAAAGAAGAACGAAGCCATAAGCTAATAGAATTATCAGAAAAAAATGAAAAAGATTTTTTGAAAAAATATATAAATAAAGATGTTGAAGTTCTATTTGAACAAAAAGACAATGGATTTTTTAAAGGACATACAAACAATTATTTAGTTGTAAAATGTAAAGGAGAAAATCTAGAAAACAGATTAGTTAATGTAAGAATCGTGGAAGAAGATAAATTAGAACTAAAAGGACAAATAAAAATGTAATAAAACTGAAATATAAATGTAACGATAACTTAACACAAAAACTATTGCTAAAAATACAGTTTTGTAGTATAAAAATAAAGAAAGAAGTATTAATATAAAATAGGTTCGATTTACAAAAGAAGAATCAAAAAACGAGGAGGAATACGAAAAATGGAAGATAATAAAGTATCAGAATCAGTAGGAAATGATAGCCTAAAGAACATAACAAGTGTAATTAAAGGTGTAGCTGGAAATTTTGGAGAAAGTGGAGAAGTTGGAAATGGAGGAAATACTGGAAACAACGAAAATTGTGGAGAAGGACTTCCTGGAACAGCATTTAAAGTAGCATCTACAAATTTACCAGAGAAAACAGGATTTTGGACAAAAGTAAAAAATGCATTATTCTATGAAATTAAAGTTGAATTAACACCATATCAACAAAAAATAGAGAATGAAATAAATGAATTTTTACATCAAGAAATAACATGGAAATCATTGAAAGAAGCAGCACTTTCAGAAGTTCCAATTACTTTTAGAGGGAAAAGAATTTTCTAAATAAATATTTGTAAAAAATTAGATAAAGAACACTTGAAAAGTGTTCTTTTTTGTTATAGAATAAATCCGAATTGAGAACAATATCAAATGGGTGTTAATATAATAACATCAGAAAGAAGGTAATTTTATGTCAGTAAAAGTAGCTATTAATGGCTTTGGACGTATAGGACGTCTTGCATTTAGACAAATGTTTGGAGCAGAAGGATATG
>CAKPJR010000055.1 GCA_934162925.1 uncultured Clostridia bacterium
TAGAAAGTGCTGCTGATGTTCCTATCATTGCGCAAACTTCTGGTGAGTTGTCTTGTTCTACTGATAGTACTGTTGCAACTACAACAACGTCATTTCTAAAATCTTTTGGGAATAAAGGTCTTATTGGTCTATCTATTGCTCTAGATACTAATATTGCCTTATCTGCTGCCTTTCCTTCTCTTCTTGTAAATCCTCCTGGTATTTTTCCTACTGAATACATTTTCTCTTCGTAATCAACTGATAGCGGGAAGAAATCTATTCCTTCTCTTGGTTCTTTTGAAGCTGTAACATTTACCATTACAACTGTTTCTCCGTATCTTACTACTACATCTGCATTTGCTAATCCTGCAAATTTTCCTGTTTCTATTGTTAGTGGTCTTCCTGCAAGTTCCATTGAATATGTTTTAAACATAATTCTTCCTCCTTAAAAAATATATTTCAAATACAATTTTCTAGAAATAGTAACCTCTATAATATGTTTTTTAAACACATTATACAAGCTACTATATTTCTATTTATTGTATTTAATAAACAAACTTATTTGAAGTGTGATATGTGATTTATAAATCCAATGACTTATAAGGTTTTACATACTTTCGTACTTCTCACCTCGCACCTCTTTTTTTAGCAATTAAGGGCGGAAAGTATCTATCCGCCCTTAAGTTAAAATTATTTTCTTAAATTTAGTTTTTCAACTATTTCTCTGTATTTAGGTAAATCTTTTTTAGCTAAATAGTTAAGTAAGTTTCTTCTTTTACCTACCATTTGTAAAAGTCCACGTCTTGAATGATTATCTTTTTTATGAACTTTTAAATGTTCTGTTAATTCATTAATTCTTTCTGTTAAAAGAGCTATTTGAACTTCTGATGATCCAGTGTCTTTTTCGTCTCTTTTAAAAGTATTAATAATTTCTTGTTTTCTTTCCTTTGTCATTATTTTTTCCTCCTATTTTAATAATATGCCTTAAACTGAACTTAAAAGTCGGATCTTCTTTTAGTTAAGTATAAGGTAATTGCTTTTTACAAGCATTACTATTTTACTATATATTTTCTGATTGTGCAATAGTTTTTTATGAATTTTCTTACATTGCCAATTCATTTACCATCTCGTTTTTGCGACTGTTTTCATTTGCTTTTTCTGTTTCTTTTAATTTTTCTTGTTCTGTCATTGTTTCTAATTGTTTTATTAAATCTTGAAGTTTTGCCATGTCTTTTCCTATCATTTCCCAATTATTACTCATATTTGACTGTTCTAGGTTTTTATTGGCATTTATTATTTGTTCTAGCAATTCTTCTTTGTTTTCACTAACAAATTCTATATTAATAGCTTCTTGAGACAACAAATTATTTAGTGCTTCTTTTAAGGTATTTCCTATTGCTACTTTATTTCCTGATGCAACTATTACCTTTTTCAATAATGGCACTTTTTCTTCATCATTCAACATTACTTGATATATAGGTTCTACATACAGTAGTGTATTATCTATTGGAACTACTATTATATTTTTTTCTATTCTAGTTCCAGTTATATTAAGTGTATTTAATTCTTTTGATATTTTTTCATCCTGTTCTACTAAAGTATCTAGTTGTGTTGTTCCAAGTATTGCATTCTCTGTCTTAAATTTGTACAAGGTTAATTTTTTATTATTGCCTTCACAAGATCCAACTAAATATGATACTATATTTTGCTTTTCTGAAATTGTGTATGGCACTACTAGTCCTAATATAGAGTTATTGTTATCTACTGTTTTAACTTGTGTATAGTATGGCTCTATATATGTTCCTGCAACTGTGCTAGTTGTTCTAGTTGTGTTTTCTTTTGAAACATCCCATACATCATCTTGTCTATATAACACTTCTGGTTGTACATTATGATATATTTCTAACATTTGTGCTTGAATATTATATAAATATTTTGAATACATTAAATGTTTTGATATATTTTCTGGTATTTCTTCTTTTTCAAATAAGCTTGGATATATATTCTTATAGCTTGTTATAATAGGGTCTGTTGTATCTGTTATATAAAATTTAGTTGTTCCATTATATGGGTCTATTATAACTTTTACAGAGTTTCTTATATAATTTATTTTTTCTTTCATTCCCTCATATTCTATTATTGTTTCTTGAGAATATGGGTAATTATTTGAGGTTGTGTATGCATCTAAAACCCATACTAAGTTTCCATCATCTGTTACAATCATATATGGATTTTCATCATATTTTAAATATGGCATTATTGTTTTTGCCCTTTTAATTATATTTCTAGAAGTAATTATTTTACTTTCTTTGGTAATACTTCCAGAGAATGCAATTCCTAATTTTTTCTCTTTTATTCCTAGTATTAGCCTATCTATAAAATTAAGTTTTAGCCCTGCTTCTCCTGTATATGTATTGGTATTAGTAGTTGTGCTGTTAATTGGATAATCGTATTCTTCTTTATTTTTTGCATTAATTATTATTGGTTCATTTGTTTCTATTCCAAAATATATTCTTGGTTCATTTACTTTTATCTTTTCATTATTATTAAATTCGCTTTGTAGATATAATAGATTTCCGTTTTCATCTACTTCACTTGCAGAATTTGCAATTATTCCATATCCATGTGTATATTCAAAAGTTTTATTGTTATATGTTCTTGTATCATTGCTTATTATTTCTCTTGGACTAATATATACTAATGTGTCTTTTCCATCTATATTATATGTTCCAACTTTTGTTGTATTATAAGCATAATATCCTGAACTTGTTTTATATGTTTTAAGTTCTTGCTTAACTGTATCTTCATTTAAAATATTTATGTTATCAATTACTTCTTGATTATTATCTATATCATTTTTAGTTATTGTTCCACTGTTTTGTATCTCTATTTCATCTATGTTTATGTCATAAGCTTTTTTAGTAAATGCTATATTATCTTGAATATATGATTTTTCTTTATCTAACTCATTTTTATTTATATAAACCAAATCAAATACTAGAATAACTAAAAATAGTGCAATTAAATAAATTGGTATAGTGCTTAGCCATCCAATAACTTTTTTAAAGTTTTCCTTTTTGAAATTTCTAATTGCCATAATTGCACAAACAGAAATTATTACTGCAAATATTCTATATCCCCAAACCTTAATTGTAACGTCTATTAGTCCTGCTCCATATAAGCTTATTCCATTAGATAAATTCAAAAATTTTCCGCATACTACATCTTGTACTTTAACAATCGTAATTGCTGAAACTGCCAATATTATTAATACTATATTAGTGATTATTTGTTTTACAAATGTGTTCTTCTTTAAAGTTGCTGGGTCTATTCCCTTTTCAAAATATTTGTTAAATGAAATTATATAATAAGCAGCTATATATATAGTATACAAAACCATTAGTCCTATAAAATAAATTATTAATGCTTCTATAAAAGGTTTTTGAAACATATAGTATCCTATATCAACATTAAATACAGGATCATTTACTCCAAAATATGCTCCTTTTAATGCTAGCATTGTCTTTTCTATTAACATATTAGAAGTTATCATACTTACTATTATGCTTAATATCAAGCTTATTGATTTATTTGGAAGTTTTGGCATTTCTTTTTTTTCTTCTTCGAAGAACTTCTTTAAACCTCTTTTTATAAATCTTGTTGTTATATAAGTTGCAATGTACAACACTGCAAAGTTAACTACTATAACACTTACTTTGTATTTTAAATTTTGTTTAAATACTTCTACATATTGCTCTCCTATTTCTAGTGTTTGCAAATATTCTCCTCTTACGTTAACTGCTACATATACTGCAAAAAGTATTAAAAATGCTATTACTAGTACTACTCTTTTTTTGTTTTTCATAATTTGCCTCCTTAATTCTATATTATTGCATTTACAAAATCTTCTGAGTTAAAGATTTCCATATCGTCTATTTGTTCTCCTACTCCAATAAATTTTACTGGAATTTTATTCTCTTGTACTATGCCTATTACCACTCCACCTTTTGCTGTTCCATCTAGTTTTGTAAGAACTAGTCCTGTTATATCTACTGTTTCTTTAAAAGCTTTTACTTGAGATATTGCATTTTGTCCTGTTGTTGCATCTAAGACTAATAAAACTTCTTTTTTTGCATCTGGCAATTCTTTATCTATTACTTTTTTTATTTTTATTAGCTCGTCCATTAAATATTTTTTATTATGAAGTCTTCCAGCTGTATCACAAATCAAAACATCGCCATTTTCTTTTTTTAATTCTTGTATTGCTTCAAAAACAACAGAGGCAGGATCTGTTCCCTCATCTCGTTTTACTATTTTTGAATTGCTTCTTTTTGCCCATATTTCCACTTGTTCAACTGCTGCTGCTCTAAATGTATCTGCAGCTGCAATTATTACTTCTTTTCCTTCTTTTTTTATTCTGTTAGCAATCTTTCCTATAGATGTTGTTTTGCCTACGCCATTTACTCCTACCACTAAAATAACTGTAGGCTTTTTAGATAAATCCAATCCATTTTCTTGTTCATCTAATATGTTTTTTATTTCTTCCTTTAATGCTTGTTTTACATCGTTTTCATCTGATAGTTTCTCTTTTTTTACTCTGTCCCTTAGATTACTTATTATTTTAGTTGATGTTTCTACTCCTATATCAGACATTATTAGAATTTCTTCTAATTCCTCTAATAAATCTTCATCTACCTTTCTAAAATTGCTGAAAACATCATTCATTTTGTCACTTAAAGATGATTTTGTCTTTCCTAAACCAATTTTTAATTTATCAAAAAATCCCATATTATACCTCTTTTGTTAATATTTTATACACACGGTATTATAACATACTTTTATAATCTTTGCAAAATTTTCATTTCAAAATTTTTATATAGTATGTTATTTATTATTTCTTTTGTATAACCATTTTCTTTTAAACTCTTTTCTATTTTCTCTTTCACTTCTTCTTGCTTAAACACATTCATTGTTTTGTATTTTTCCTGTTCTATTTTATAATATTCCATATTATCTGTAGACACGCATATATTTTCGGTTCCTTCTAATAAGTCTCTTACATAGTTTATATGTTTTATATATTCATCGCAATAATTAGATATGTTGCTTTTTAATGTACAAAATTGTTTTATTCCAACAATTCCTATAACTCCTCCTAATTTTACTATTTCTTTTATTTGATTATCTGTTAAATTTCTAGGTACATTACATATTTTTCTTGAATTTGAATGTGAAGCAAAAACTATTGGATCAAAGCCTTCATTTTTTAATTTTTGGCATTTTTCTATTATTCCATAAAAAGTTTTTGTGTTTGCATGTGATAAATCTATTGCAATATTTTTTTGAACAAGTTTTTCTATTAATTGTTTGCCTAGTTTAGTTAATCCTTGCTTTTTATCTTCTCTTGCCCCTCCACCAAATTTGTTATTATTATTCCATACTATATTGGTACTTCTTACACCTAATTCATATAGTATATCTATATCTTCAATTTTTTCTAAGTAATCTAACCCTTCTATTCCAATTATGTATTTTATTTTTTTAGGTATTAGTTCATACTCTTTGATTAAATTATTAACTTCTTTCAAATTTTCAATTATATTTATTTCATTTGGATTTATATTAAGTTCATCTTTCATCTCATTTGGAGACATGTAAAATAAATTAAAAATTCCACCTATAATATTTTTTTCGTTATATATCTTATTAAAATTATTTTTTAATTCTGCCGCATTATCTTTATTAATATACACTTGTGTTAGCAAATCGTAATGTAAATCAAACATAATATCACCATAATAAATCTATTTATTAATTTAATAAAATATTCTATATACTTTTAGTTATGTATTAAATTTTCTTATTTAAGAGCAAAGCAACTTAAGAGTCCCTCTTTGTTCTATTCGATTTTAGTTTACGAGTGAAATGATAGATTTCCTAGTATATAAAAAACAGTATAGTTCTTCTCCTATACTGTTTTCTAAAAAGGTCTATTTCTTTATTTAGAAATCATATGCTGATAAATCTATATTATATGCTCGGTGTCCTAGTTCGTCCCTTATATCTATGCTGTTACTAATGCCGCTGCTATCGCTAACCACATCAAGTCTATAAAGTATATTGTTATCGTCGCTAATAGCAGTAAATACTTCTCCATTTTCATCCATAAAAAATTTGCTAAAATCTTTTATTTTATCCCCTATAGAATATCCATCATATGCTGGAAGTGTTGTTATATCGACATCTTCTTTATAAGTTCCCGCTTGTTCTTTTTGTCCACTCATATATAAATAAACAGTATTGTCTTTTAATACAACATAACCTGAATCTGCATCACCATATATATATTTTATATTGCTTTGACCATTTTTTGTTATTGTTCCGTCTTGTGATACTGTGTATTCATTCCCTTTTGGGCTTGTATATGTTCCGTTTGTTCCTGTCCATTCACTAGTTGGTAAATTGTTATCTAGTTTTGTAAAGTTTACTTTTGCATCGTCTCCCATTGATGCTACCACTGCTGATAATAGTTGCTCTTTTTCAGCTTCTACCATAGTATTTGTTGCTGCATTTTGTGCAGTTGTGAATAGACCTCCATTTAAGGCTACACTTATTGTTACTCCTACTAATATTAGCATTACTATTATTGTTATTATTAGGGCAATTAACGTGATACCGTTAGATTTTTTGTTTTTTAATTTTTCCATTTGTTTTTTTTCTCTCCTTCTTTTGTATTTTTTACTTTTTTATATTTCTTTATGTATATTTTAAGTCATATGTTTTTGTAAGTCAATACTTGAAGAGGATTTATTTTTTGAAATTGGTTTAGTTTTAAATCTAATTCTGATTTGAGTTTTTGAGTGAAATGAGAAAGTTCTAAAGTCAATAGTCATTATAGGATATTTTATATACTAGTAAATGATAAATTTCCTAATACATAAGAAAGGCATTTTTCTAAGTATACCTTCGAAGCAATTGCAAAATACATGCCACTCACTTCGTTCGGGCGTTTTAAGGTAGCCTAACCTTGTTGTATACGGAAAAATCTTACATGAGGTCAAGATAAAAGTCGATTTTTCCTATACAATAAAAAAACGGATTTGATTAAACAAATCCGTTCTTATTTTCTATAATGCTTATGATATCAAAATTCTCTTCAGCATTTATAGTTTTTATGTATACCCCCTTATTACGGTAATATTCCATAGTTTGATATGCATTTTCTTTAAAGACTTTAAACCGTTTGAAGAATATCTCTTCAGTATCAGATGGTCTTCGAACCAAGTGTTCTCCGCATTTGTCACAGATTTCTTCTTTAATAGGAGGTTTATATCTTTGACTATATGGAGCCTTACAGGCTGAACATATAAGGCGATTTTTCACTCTTTCTAGAGCTATTTCTTTAGGAATTTTAAAATATATTACTTGATCAATTTTTAAATACCTATTTAATAGTTCTGCTTGTTTTCGCCTTCTTGGAAATCCATCGAGTATTATCTTAGAGTTTTTGCTTGAACTTTTTACTTTGTTCATGATGAGTTTGATTACCACTTCGTCTGGTATTCCTGCTC
>CAKPJR010000056.1 GCA_934162925.1 uncultured Clostridia bacterium
TTCTATCTTTATCTGCTTCTAGCTTACTTCCATTTATCTCTGTAATATATTTACGTAGTGATAAGTCAAATGGTTTTCCTTTTATAATTATTTTTTCAAAATCATCATCATCTTGTTGTCCTTCATAATGATAATTCGAATCTTTTAAATCTATTTTATTTTTATCATTTCCTTTATATCCTGGTAATTGTTCTAATAGTTCTTCTGCTGTTGGCTCAGTAAACGTTGTTGCTTCTGAATCTCTGTCTTTAACTTTCTCTTCTTGTGATCTTATTTCTGATGAATAATCCATTGTAGCAATGTTTGTTAAAACTTGATCTTTATTTGATTCTATTGCAATTACTTTAAATTTAATATCTATTGACTTGTTGTCTATTTGTTCTCCATTAAATGGATCTAAATCAAATAGAAAAGCTTGTAATCCTTCTTCTAACAATGTATCGCTTTTTAATTTAGATATTGTAATTGTATTCTTTTCTTTATTTATGCTATATACATATTCTTTACCTTCTAATTCTTCTGCTGTGTATTTTCCCTCTTTAGCTTCTATAAATTTTGGATTTGCCTTCTCATCAAACTCTAATCCTTTTGGCAAATAATCTGTTATAGAATATACGTAACCCTTTAGTTCTCCTTCATTGTATACTGTAAATCTATATGTTACTATATCTTCTGTTTTTACTTCAACTGGATCTTTTTTATGTTTGTAGCTTGCAGTTGTTAATGATTGTTTTAATGGTGTTACATCTACATTTGGAACTCTTGATTCATTTCCTTCCAAAACTTTTTCATTTACTGCTATAATATATTTTCTTAATGCTAAATCGAATTCTTTAGCTTTTAATACTAAATCTTCATAGTCATCGTCATCTTGTTGATATGTACTATTATCTTCAGGTGGATTATAGCTTTCTTTATCTACATTATTTGGTATTGAATCTCTATCTTCTCCTGTATCTGCTGTTATTTCCGCAATATTTCTTAATTTTATATCTTCAGCAGAAATATCTACAACTACTCTACATTCTATTTGCAAGTCCGAATAGTATAACCCGGAAATACCTTCTGCCGCTTTTTGCCATCCCTCTTCTTCACTTGTTTTTTCTTTATCAAAGGCCTTTATTATAGTATTTCTTAAGTAATCTGTTTTAACTGTCTTTCCATCTGTAGTTGTCCATTTATACTTAGTATTTATTGTACTTTCAGAGTTCGGAACTAGCTCTAATCCATCTGGCAAATAGTCTGTAACTTCTGTTGCTGTTCCGTCTATTTCTCCTTCATTATACACTCTTATTGTATAAATAACCTTATTACCTTTTTCTACTCTTACGGCATTTTTAGGATGTATATATGTTGCTGTATACTCTTTAATTCCTCTGTCATTATTAGTTCCATTAATTAATGTATTAGTATTTATTTTAGGAATTCTTGTCTCTTCTCCACTTAATATTTTACCATCTATTGAGCTTATAAATTTTCTTAAGGCTAAATCAAATACTTTAGTTGTTATTTCGTCACCTTTGCTAATTTTTTCTTTATCTATTTCTACTACTGCTTGGTTATTGTTTGCTTCATTTTTTGCGTACATAAAATCAGCTGTTGACGTCATATACAAAGATGTCATTTTTATCGATATTTTTGATATGTCATATTTATCATTATCTGTTATAAAATCAGGTGTTTCTGATCCTTTTTCGAAAAATTTATAAAACCTTATATAATATTCTATTCCTGTTTGAAGTGATGTTGCTTCATTTCCATCTTTATCTACAAATCTATATATAGTATTATATGATTTCATACCTGGCAAAACTTCGTCTTCTGGTATCAAATAAAATTTAGGTATTGAATTTCCCTCTGCGTCATATAACACTATATTAGTAGAGTCTAATTCTTTACTTCCATTTCTATCATTTAGGTTATTTTTTATTTTAACAGGTCCTATCTGATAATAACTATATAAGCCTAAACTATCATTGCTTGTTATGGTTAATTGTCCTGCTTTATCAAATTCATTTTTTTCTACTTTTTTTGTTCTTGAACCTGTTTCTTCATTTATTATATACGTTGATGAATTATTAATTGCTCCATAAATAAAATATTGATAAATTCTATTTAAGTTATTCTCTTTTTCACTACTTATGTTGTTGTTTCTATTGATACTTAAAAACTGTGCTGGGAACATAGTTGATTGTGATACTGTAGGATTTATATTAGTTTTTTGCTCTTCATAGTTTGTAAAATACCATACTGCTAATTGTTGCATAATTTCAATATCATTATCTGTTATCTCCCCTTGTTGTGTCCTTGGTACACCTACTTTATCCAATAATTCTTGTTTATATTCTAATGAACTATAAATAACCTCATTTTCTGAATTTACTTTATCCTTAGGTAAATACGCTTCATCTAGAATCCACAATATTGCATTATATATATTCACTGTTTTTTCATTAATATTTTCGTTCCTATCAAGGTCAACATTATACAATTCCTTATACTTTGATATCACTTCATTTGCATTATAATGCATTTCTGATCTTTCGGCCTGTATATACTCTATTGGAGATTTGGATACATCTTCATATGGGTTCTCTTTACTTGCCCCAAATCCTTTTCCTCCTCTTATACAATAAATAGGCTTTGTATATTTAGAAAAATCTTTATTATTATCATCATAAATTTTAACAAGAGTATAATAAAGTGTACTTCCCTCTTCTTGTCCTTTAACACCATACTGATAAGTTGAAATCGGGTTAAATGGTCTTTCATTTTGAGCTCCCAAATTTCTAGTTACATCTGCTGCATATATTTTTCCTAAAAAAAGACTCAATATAATCAATGCTAATATGATCAATGAAATTCTACTTTTCTTCATGCTTACCATCCTTTTCTTCTATTTTACATATTTTTCAATTATAAATACTATGGAATTCTATTTTCCGTAGCATTATATGGGTTTTTATGATAACCATACATATTAATTATAATGTATTTATTATGTTTTTTCAACTGATTATGTAAATTTTTCTTAAATTATTTAGTTCTCAAAAATTTAAAGATTATATTAATATTTATATAAAATTAATACAATTTTATTGACTTTTCTTATAAATTTTGCTATTATAAGTATGCTTTATTTTCTTGCGGGAATAGCTCAGTTGATAGAGCGCTGCCTTGCCAAGGCAGAGGTCGCGGGTTTGAGCCCCGTTTCCCGCTCCAAAAATTTTGTAAAACAAAATTTTTGTATTATTAATTATTCACTTTTCATTTTTAATTAGTAATATTTTTTAAAATAATGAATAAATTATAATATGTCTTATTTTTAATATTCGGCGTTGTAGCCAAGTGGTAAGGCACGAGTCTGCAAAACTCTGATTCGGCGGTTCGAATCCGCCCAACGCCTCCAATAAAAAAAATACTCTTTTTAAGAGTATTTTTTTATTGGAATTGATTTCAAGTTGAAGAATTTGAAAAAGACGTGCCGAGTTTATGAGCCAAAACCAATACCTTTAGATTGATTTTATGACACGGCTCGCCGAGTCTCCAAAAGCTTTCACTCAAAAACAACTCACGTGCCTAATTTTTCGTGAGTTGTTATGAATAAAATATAATTTGTTTTTTCTTATAATGTGTGTTAAATCTTCACATTTCTATTGACACATTGTTTGCAATTTTAACTTGCCTATTAGTTCTATAAAGTAATACCCCGTACTCTTTTTATCTATTCTATTTTTTGTAATTATATCTATGTTACAAATGTTTTCTTTTCCATTTTCTACTCTTATCTCTCCAATTTTTGTATTTTCTTCTACTGGTGCTTCTAAGTATTTTAATGAACTTATACTTGCTTTTACATTACTAATTTCTTCTTTTTTTACCGGATATAATGTATATTGTAAATTATCTAGCTCTACCTCTAAGTTTTTGCTCTCCTTTTTATTTATAGTAATTCTGTGTAAATTTATTTTTTGCCAATTTTCAAATTCCTTATTTACTAATTCTTCTAGGTCTATCAATTCATAGTTTTTATATATGTACTCTATTAAACTAATTGAATCTTTTGTTCTTATTTTTTTAGTATCAGCTCCTAATACAACTGTTATAACATTAAAGCTATCTCTTGTAATAGAAGTTACCAAACATCTTCCTGCTCCATTTGTAAACCCAGTTTTTACTCCATTTACTCCGTTTAAATATCCTAGTAATTCATTTGTATTTGTTATTGTTTTTATATGTCCATTTATATTTACATTATGAACTTTGGTGCTTACAACTTCGGAAAATTTTGCAATATTTAATGCATAATCTGCCATTAATGCAAGCTCATATGCAGTTGTATAGTGTCCTTCCTCGTCTAATCCATGTGGTGTTATAAAGTGAGTATGTTTTAAATTTAATTCTTTTGCTTTTTTATTCATTAGTTCTGCAAAATTTTCTACACTGCCAACTGTGCTTACGGCTACTTGGATTGCAGCATCATTTCCGTGAACAAAGCATTAATCCATATAGCAAATCTTCTTTTGTTATTTTATCTCCTGTTTTCAGTCCTAACCTCGAGCCCCCTATGCTTGCAGCTTGTTTACAAACTTCAACTTCTTCACTTAAGTTTTTATTGTTTTCTAAAAAAACAATTGCTGTCATTATTTTTGTTGTACTCGCCATTGGAACTTCTTTATCATAATTTTTTCCATACAATATTGTTTTTGAGCTTCTATCAAAAGCTATTGCACTCCTTGATAAAATATTAGGCTCATTTGAAGCATTTGTAGAAACATTCTCTATTTCTTCTTGCAACCAAACGTAATCGGTTTCTTCTTCTACTTCGTATGCAAATATATCTGCATTAATACACATTAATGCAATTATAGTAATAGCCAATATTTTTTTTATATTATTCAATAAAATCACCTTTTTAATTTTATTAAACAAAGCATTAAAAATGCATAATTTAGTTTTAAAAAATTTTCTTAACTCGAAAGATTTTTGAATTTAAAATTTAAGATTTGAAATATCTCTAGAATGATGAATTATATGTAAGATATAAATATTTTCTGAATTAAATTTATATAGAATTTTATATGATTTGTATATAATTTGTCTTATGTCTCGTTTCTCATTTATTACTTTTCCCATTTCTGGAAAAAGTAATAAATTGTCTATTCTCTTATTTATTTCATTAACTGTTCTATTTGCATAAAATTCTGAATCTTGAGCAATATACCATTTAATTTGTATTAATTCTTGTTGAGCATGTTTTTCTGTTATTATTTTCAAATTCAGTTCCTTTTAATAATTCATCAATTACCTGTTCCCATGGAATAGTATTATCTATTCCCATTTCTTTTTCCCTATCTAATATAACTGATGTAACAAATGCTAAGTCTAATCCTGTAGCTTCTGGATTATGCATTAGATCTTCTTCTAATTTTAGTAATTCTTCATAACTTTTTGATTCAACCTCTTCTTCATTGACTAAGTTAAATTTTTCATCGTCCATATTATCACTTCCTTTTTATTATGCATTTTTAATTTTTAAAATTATATTCCATTATTTTACATTTGTCAATATGTTTATGCAAATTTTTGTTTGCGATATATTATAAAATTGGAGCGTATTGAATACGCCCCAATTTTATAATTTTTATTTTCCTATAAACATTTGTACATATATTTTTCCGTATTTTGAACTCTTTACACCCCCTATTCCTGTATAGTTGAAACTACTATTTAATATGTTCGCTCTATGCCCTTCTGAATTCATCCACGCATTCACAGCCCCACTGTTGCTTGAATTTCCTGCGATATTTTCTCCTGCTGTTTTATAGCTTATTCCAAAGCTCTTCATCATATTAAATGGAGAACCATATATTGGTGATGTGTGTGAAAAATAGTTACTATCTACCATATCTTGTGCTTTTATTCTCGCAATATTTTGCACTTCATCATCTATTTTTAATGCTGATAAACCATTTGCAACTCTTTTTGCATTTATTAAATCAAAAACTTCTTGTTCATCTGCTGTAAGCGCGCTTGTTGTAGTATTATTATTTGGTTTTGAAGTACTTGAATTACTTCCTGTATTTCCGAGAATTTGGATATACTAATTTTACATATTTACTACTTACTGCTCCTAAATAGTCATTATCTGTTTGTATTACATACCAATCTCCTATTTTTGCAAAAACCCTTATATACTGGTTTTTATATACTTTTGTAATAATGTTAAATCCAGTCCCTGGGCCTTGTCTTACATTTAATGTAGTTGCAGTAACTAACCCAGTTGAACTTCCAACTGTTTGATAATGTGTCATTGCAGTACTAGTGCTCATAATTCCTATTAATACTATAAAAATTATGCTACAAATAGTTATTTTTATCTTTTTCATAAAAAATCAACCCCTAAAAATATTTTTAACTGTTTTTAGGAGTTTATGCAAAAGTTTATTTAATTCTAAATTATTTTGTTTTTCATTTTTATATGATATAATAAAATAAATTATTATTAGGAGCCTATGAAATGAAAGATTATTATCAAATTTTAGAAGTCAATAAGTCTGCCTCCCCAGAAACTATATCTAAAGTTTATAAGTTTTTAGCAAAAAAATATCATCCAGATGCAAACTTAGAAAATCCACAGGAAGCTGAGGAAAAATTTAAAGAAATTTCTGAAGCATATGAAATACTTTCCAATGAAGAAAAAAGAAAAAAATATGATGAAGAATTGGATAAATTTAATTCACATATATATATTGATTATTCAGAGTTTGAAAGTTTACAAAATTATTGTATTAACTTAGAAAATGAACTTAATAGAATTAAATCTAATAAAGTTACTTATTCTACTTCTAATTATGCTCATAATTCTAGTAACAATTATAATAACTATTCAAGTAACTGTGTTTGTTCAACACCTATAGAAAACACAAATAATTTAAGGTCCTCATACTATAAAAATATCTTGGAATACATCTAATATTAGAAACATTTTGATAATTTTTACAAACCAACTAACAAATTAAAAATCAATTATTTGTTAGTTTTATTATATTCTGCTTCCTCTATACTGTTCTTCTATTTCTTCATGAACATTATCTATTTTTTCCTTTGCACTTTTTCCTTCTATCACGTTATATAATTTCAAAAATTCTATTGGAGAGACTTTTGCCTTTTCTGCTTCTTTTTCTATTGTGGTAGTTTCACCATTTTCTAATTCTATAACCATATCTAATT
>CAKPJR010000057.1 GCA_934162925.1 uncultured Clostridia bacterium
GGTAGCTATTATTGCAAAGACAAGATAAATTATAAAATATCTAATTATAAAGAATTAAATAAAATAGAAATACCAAAGGAAGAAATCTAGCAGTTGAGACTTAATAATATTGTTTTAATTAAAAGTGAAGAATGAAGAATAGCAAAAGCCTCCCAGTATAACTGGGGGACTTTTGCTTTAGTGTATACATAAATTTATTAAAAGTATTGCAAAATATAAAGATATTATGTATAATGTATTCGTATTATTTGACTTTTATTACAATAATATTATTTATATATTACAATTAGATTATTTCTATTGACATATAATAAAATTGAAATAAAATATATATAGCAAAAGAGGTACATGCTTTTATGAGAGTAATAAGCGGAACTGCTAAAGGAAAAAAACTAAATTCATTAGAAGGATTAGAAACAAGACCAACACTAGATAGAGTTAAAGAAGCTGTATTTAATATAATACAGTTTGATATAAAAGATTCTGTTGTTTTAGATTTGTTTTCTGGAAGCGGAGCTCTTGGAATAGAGGCTTTAAGTAGAGGAGCTAAAGAAGCAATTCTATGTGATGCATCTAGTAAAGCAATAAAAATAATAAATAAAAATCTAGAAGAAACTAGACTTAAAGATAAAGCAAAAGTAATTAATACTGATTATTTGGTGACTTTAAGTAAAATAAAAGACAAAAAATTTGATATTATATTTTTAGACCCACCATATAAAAGCGATTATGTAGAAAAATCTATAGAATATATATCAAAGTATAACTTACTTGCAGAAAATGGAATTATAATAGTAGAAACAAACGATAAAAATAAAATAGATGAAATAAAAGCAAAAAAAGGTTTAGAAGTATATGATACAAGAAAATATGGAATAGCAATTATCATATTCATTCGAAAGGAGTAAAATCATGGAAATTTTTACATTATTAGAAACATTAGAGGACATTATGGAGAGAAGTAAAAGTGTACCATTTACAGAAAAAGGAATAGTAGATAAAGAGGAAGTATTAGAAATAATAAAAGAAATAAGATTAAAACTTCCAGATGAATTAAAGCAAGCTAAATGGGTAAAAGAGGAAAGAGGAAGAATACTAGACGAAGCTCAAAAAGAGGCTGATGGTATAGTTAAAGAAGCAGAAAATAGAATAATTGCTATGATAGATGAACATGAAATTACAAGAAAAGCATATGAACAAAAAGCAGAAATTATAGAAACAGCAAATGAAATGTCAAGAGAAATTTCAAAAGGAACAAAAGATTATGCAGATGGTATACTTGCAAATTTAGAATCAGCAATAAACAATGTTAGTATAACATTAAATGAAGCAATAAAAACAATAGAAAACAACAGAAAAGAACTTAAATAAGAAAAGAATTAGGAAGTCAGAAATTAAAATGGAAGTCAGAATTTTTAAATTTATAGATTTCCTATAATTTCTGGCTTTTTTGAATAAGGAGAAAACATGCCAAGAGGAAGAAGAAGTAAAAAGAAAAATAAAAGTATATTAGATCTACAAGTAGTTTCATTAATAATAGCGAGCATTCTACTAGCTGTATTAATATACACCAAAGCTCGGATATATTGGAGAAAATTTAAGTCCGATTTTAGGTGGAATAATGGGATGGATAAAATACATAATACCAATTGGAACTTTTGCAATTGCTATTTTTTTAGCATGCGATGAAGATAAAGAAAACTTTATGAAAAAAATTATGCAATATGCTGTATTATTATTATGTGTAACAACAATAATGACAGTAATTCAGGTTGCACAAGGCAAATTAAATATAGACCAAGAATTTGAAAGTGCTGTTACAGATGCATATAATAAAGGAACTGAAAACTTAGGTGGAGGAGCAGTAGGTGCAATTTGTGCTATTGCTTTAATAAACCTAATTGGAAAAGTAGGAACAATTATATTTGCAATAGGTGTTGCTGTAATTGATTCTATTTTCTTGTTTGGCATTAAGCCAGCAGAACTATTAAAAGAATATATAGAGAACAAAAAAGAAAGAAAGCAGGAAGAAAAAGAGGCAAGATTAGAGCAAAGAAAATTGAAAATTGAAAACATGGTAAACGAAAAAAGTGAAAGGAAAATTAAAGAGAAGAATAAAGAAAAAAATAAACCAGTAAATGATATAATTACAGAAGATCAAATAAATATTAAAATTGCAAATGAAAAACCAGAAATGCAAGAATCTTTATTTAAAAAAGAAGAGGAAATAAAAGAGGACAAATCAAAAGAAGTCCTTACATTAGAACATGCTTTAACTGTTGAGGATGAACATTATGAATTTCCTCCAATTGATTTTCTAAAACCAGGTAAATCTGCTACAAAATTAGGAAAAAAAGCAGTAACAGATACAGCAAACAAACTACAAAAAACCTTATACAGCTTTGGGGTATCTGCAAAAGTAGAAAATGTTTCTGTTGGACCAACAATAACAAGATATGAATTAAAACCTGCAGAGGGAGTAAGAGTAAGCAAAATAGCAAACCTAGCAGATGATATTGCACTTAGTCTTGCGGCAGAAACAATAAGAATAGAAGCACCAATACCAGGAAAGCAAGCGGTGGGAATAGAAATTCCAAATAAAGAAAAAGAAGTAGTAGCATTAAGAGATATAATAGGTAGCCAAGAATTTGCAAAAGCAAAATCTAAATTAGCATTTGCACTAGGAAAAGATGCAGCAGGAGAAGCAGTAGTTACAGATATAGCAAAAATGCCACACGTACTAATTGCAGGAAGTACAGGCTCTGGAAAGAGTGTTTGTATAAATACATTAATTACAAGTATAATATATAAATCTAAACCAAGCGAAGTAAAACTTGTAATGGTTGATCCTAAGGTGGTAGAACTTTCTGTATACAATGGAATACCACATCTATTAATACCAGTTGTAACAGACCCTAAAAAAGCAGCAGGAGCACTAGCTTGGGCAGTGCAAGAAATGGTAAATAGATACCACCTGTTTGCAGAAAAAAACGTTAGAGATATAGCAGGATATAATGAAGCTCTAGAAAAAGAGGGAGCAGAAGGAAAACTTCCTCAAATAGTAATAATAATAGATGAACTTGCAGATTTAATGATGGTAGCAAAAAATGATGTAGAAGATGCAATATGTAGATTAGCACAAATGGCAAGGGCAGCAGGTATGCATTTAGTAATTGCAACACAAAGACCTTCTGTTGATGTAATTACAGGTATTATTAAAGCCAACATAGCAAGTAGAATTTCTTTTGCAGTAACATCACAAGTGGATTCTAGAACTATATTAGATTCAGCAGGAGCAGAAAAATTATTAGGAAAAGGCGATATGTTATTTTTCCCAACAGGTGTGCTAAAACCTATAAGAATACAAGGAGCCTTTGTTTCGGATAGTGAAGTTGAAAAAATTGTTAGCTTCCTAAAAGAAAATGGAGGACCTACATATAGCGAGGATGTATTAGAAAAAATAGAAAGAGCAAATACAACAGACAAAGAATTAGATGAACAAGATGAAAATGAAGTAGACCCATTTTTAATGGAAGCAATAGATACTGTTGTTGATTTAGGACAAGCATCAGCTTCATTTATACAAAGAAGATTTAAAGTAGGATATGCAAGAGCAGGAAGAATAATAGACCAAATGGAGGCAAGAGGAATAATCTCAGGTTATGAAGGAAGTAAACCAAGACAAGTTTTGGTTTCGAAAGAACAATGGCAAGAATTAAAGACTGCTAGACCAGTAGAAACATCAAATGAATAAAAATACGAAAGAAGGGTAATGTTTTGAAAAAAGAAGATTTTTTATCTAAATTAAATATAAAAGACTATAATAATCAACTTGAAGATATATTAGAAAAAAAATCTTTTTCAGAAGGTGCAAAAAATATCCTTCTTAATATTTTGTATAAAATTGAAACTGCTTATGAAGACTATAATAAAGTAAAAATTGATACAATAACAAAAAAAGACATATTGGAAGAAATTATAGAAATAATAGAAAAGCAATGTAAAGAAATAGAATTAGTTAAACCTAAATTAGATGAAGAAACAAAATTGGGAGATAAAAAATTTATTACAGAAAAAAACAAAATAATATCATATCCAAACGAAAAAACAGTTCTTTATGCGTTATACCATATGCAACAAGCTAAATTTGTGATTAATACTAAATATAATATTTTGAAGGAACCACTTGAAAAGCTATTAAATAGTGGATATATCACAGAAAGAGAAGAAATAATTAGAGATTTTGATGGATGGGCTTGGAATATTTCTAAAAATGAAATAGAAAATTATATATATAATTTAGTTTATCAAAATTTAAAAATATTGATAGGAAACAAATTTATTCAAGAATCAATTTCTAATATAAACAATATTGACTTTATAGAAAAGTTTGAAAGAAAAATGAATAATTTATATAGTGAAGAAATTGCAACTCAAATAGAAGAACAAATATATATAATAAGCATTATAGAAAATATAAAACAAAATGAAAAAAATAAAAAAGACTTGATTAAAGAAAAAGAACATATAGAAGAAGAACTAAATAAAATTAGTGATAAGAAAAATTATTTACAAGACATTGCAAATAACAAAAAAGCAATAGCAAAACAAATAAGAAAAATAGATAAGATAATTAATAGTAATGAGTTATTAAGAGAAAATTTCATTGAAGTTAACAAAAAAACAAAAAATAAAAAGATATTTAGCCTTAGCGAATATGCAGAAAAATTACAGAAAAAGAGAAAAGAATTATTAAATGACCTTAAAAGGTATAGTAATTTGATGAAGCCAATGAATTATGTTAAAAATAAAAGTAATTTACAAAAAAAATTTAATCTGCTAAACAAAATAGAGTTTAGTAAAAATTTAGAACAGCAAGAAGAAGAAATTCTGAAAGACTTGCAAGTAAATTTTCTAAAAGCAATGCAAGAAAAAATTGGTAAAATAGAAGCAAAGAAAAAAATAACAGAGTATATATATATAATTAGATACTATAAGTTATTATACATAAATAATGAGACTCAAATAAAAGATGTAGAATACATTGAAGAACAATTAGCAATGGCAGAAAAGTATTTAATAACAAAAGCTTGCAACCTAAAGATAATAAGTATATTGTCAAACAATGTAGAACAAAATTACAAAATTATTTCTGAAGTATTAAATTGCAATATAATAGATTTAGACGAAATGAATTTAGTATTTAAAAAGAAGGATGAAAAGATCGTAATTAATATTTATGATGATAATATGATAGACAAGTCTTTGGAATACAAAGAAAAACTAGATTTAAATATGAAATTTAATAAAAGAATAAAATTATTTATTTAAAGGAGGAAACATATGAACATTACTTTTTTAGGAGCAACGAAAACTGTTACAGGTTCAAACTTTTTATTGGAAGGAGCAGGAAAAAAGATACTAATTGATTGTGGATTATATCAAGGAAAAGCAGCTGAAGAAAGAGAAAACTATGCAGAGTTTGCATACAACGTAAATGATATAGATTATTTATTACTTACACATGCACATATAGATCATTCAGGAAGAATACCAAAATTATATGTAGAAGGATATAGAAATCCAGTAATTGCAACAAAAGCAACATGTGATTTATGCTCAATTATGCTTCCGGATAGTGGACATATTCAAGAACAAGAAAATGAATGGCAAAATAGAAAAAGAAAAAGAAAGGGATTGCCAGAATTACCACCTCTATATACTGCACAAGACGCAATTGACTGTTTAGAAATATTTAAACCAGTAAAATATGATGAAATAATAGAACTTTCACCAGATATACATGTAAGATACAATGATGCGGGACATATGCTTGGTTCTAGCATAATAGAAGTATGGGTAAAAGAAAATGGAGAGGAAAAGAAAATAGTATTTTCTGGAGATTTAGGAAATAATGATATGCCACTTTTAGATGCTCCAACAATGATAGAAACAGCTGATTATTTAGTTATGGAATCAACTTATGGAGGAAGACTTCATATAAGAAATGATGAAAAGGCAGAAATGTTTTTAAATATAGTTGCAGAAACGTTAGATAAAGGGGGAAATGTTGTAATACCTTCATTTGCAGTAGGAAGAACACAAGAAATTCTATATGAACTAAATAACCTAAAAGAACATAGAACAGATGCTGAATTTTTAGAAAAATATGATAAATTAATGAAAGCTTCTGTATATGTAGATAGTCCTCTTGCTATATCTGCAACAGAAATATTTAGAGAGAATACAGATTTATTTGATGAAGAAGTAAAAAAACAAATAGAAAGTGGAGATAATCCATTAGAGTTCCCAGGACTACAATTTACAAAAACAGCAGAAGAATCAAAAGCATTGAATGAAAATAATACACCATCAATAATAATATCAGCAAGTGGTATGTGTGAAGTTGGAAGAATAAAACACCATTTAAAACATAATTTATGGAATCCAAACAGCACAATATTATTTGTTGGTTACCAAGCACCAGGAACACTAGGAGCAAAAATAGTTGCAGGAGAGAAAAAAGTAAAAATCTTTGGAGAGGAAGTTGCAGTAAATGCAAGAATAGAATATATAGAGGGATATTCTGGACACGCAGACCAAGAAGGACTTTTAAACTTTGTATATTCATTTATAACAAAGCCAAAACATATATTCTTAGTTCATGGTGAGCCAGAAGGACAAAAAATATTAAAAGAAAAAATATTAGAAACTGTAGAAATTCCAGTAACAATACCAGAATATGGAGAAGAATATAAATTAGATGATAAAATAGCATTACAAGCTAAAGTAGATGCACATGACAAACACAGATATCTACGTTTAGAGGTAATGGACAGATTATCAACATTAAAAGAAGAGTTAGAAGATATGAGCTCAATGATAAAAGATGACATATTTGATGAAGATAAAAAAGATGAAGAAATAATGGCGATAAATGAAAAGATAAAAGAACTAGAACAACAAATAGTAAAAACAATTTCATAATTGTAGGGGCGTATTGCATATGCCCAAAAATAAATTTGTTGCAAATGCTGTAGGAACGCCGCCTTCGGCAACCTGCAATGTACCGTGAAATTGCTATAAACGTAGGGGGCAGACCCTGTGTCTGCCCTGAATAATTTTGAAGGAGATACAAATGGAAAAATATTATAATGATGCAATAATTGGAAATAAAGAAATAACAGCAAGTTTTACAAAAAAAGGAGAATTAATAAGGCTATTC
>CAKPJR010000058.1 GCA_934162925.1 uncultured Clostridia bacterium
TAGACTTTGGTGCATTTGTAGATATAGGAGTGAAACATGATGGATTAGTTCATATATCAGAAATGAGCAATAACTACGTAAAAAATCCATCAGAAATAGTATCAGTGGGAGACATAGTTAAAGTAAAAGTAATTGGAATAGATAACGAAAAGCAAAAAGTAAAATTGAGTATGAAGGTTTAAAAAACAAAAGGGGACAGACCCCTTTTGTTTTACTTTTTCATATTATACACCATGGGGTGATTATTATGACATATGAAGAAGTTGAAGAAATACTTAATTCTAAAAGAAATATTCCGTATCCGAAATTAATGAACATTAGACAAAATATAAATTATGCGAAGTTACTCTACAAAAGCTATTCAAGTGCAGATGGAGAATTAACAGCAGTTTTACAGTATATTTATGAACATATAGAATTAAAAAGATATGAAAACTTCAGCAAAATCTTACTTAGTATTGCAGTAGAGGAAATGTACCATTTAGAATTAATAGGAGAGTTAATAAAAAAACTAGGCGGGAAGCCATATTTTATGGATAAAGAATGCAACATGTGGAGTGCAAATAATATAAAATATAATTTTAGGAATGTTTATAGTATGTTAGAATATAACATAGAATCTGAAAAGAAAGCAATAAAGGAGTATGAAGAAGCAATTAAACATACACAAAATAAAAGCATACAACAGCTTCTTGAAAGAATTATTTTAGATGAAAAAACACATTTAGAAATATTTAATAGGCTAAGGTAAATTGTATTAGATTAATTATACAAGATAGCATATTAATTTTAATTACATTTTTTTTAAAAATATTGTTTATTTTTTTTTATTTAGTGATATACTCTTTCTAGAACACGAAAGAAGGTTTTAGTATGGCAAATGTAAAAAAAGAAGATTTTGATGTAAAAAACTTTTATGGAGAGGATTGTGTTTCTAATTCTGAAGATTTTAAGAAGAAACACAATGTATCTGATAAAGGTTTATCATCTGCTAAAGCGGCAGAGAATTTTAGAAATTTAGGACCTAATCAGGTAAAACAGTCAAAACCAAAGAAGTGGTATAACTATTTCTTTGCTAGCCTTTTTAGTCCTTTTAATAGTATTTTGCTTGGGATTAGTTTTATTTTAATTTACACAGATATTATTTTACCTGAAAATCCAAGCCCTGCTAATATAATTGTTATTGCAGTGTTAATTATTGTAAGTACATTACTAGAATTTATAGAAGTATTTCGTTCTAATAATGCAGCTGAAAAGTTGAAGGAACTAGTAGAAACTACTGCAACAGTTATAAGAAATGGTAAAGAGAAAAAAATACCTATAAAAGAGGTTACTCTAAACGATATTGTAGTTCTTTCTGCTGGCGATATGATCCCAGCTGATTTACGTATTATAGAATCTAAGGATTTATATGTTGGACAATCTTCAATTACTGGAGAATCTGATGCAGTAAGAAAACTTACAAATACAGAACTTGAATCAATTAATGATATTGATAGTATAACAGATTTAGATACTATTTGCTTTATGGGAACAAATGTAATAAGTGGTAGTGCAAAAGCTGTAGTAATTCGTACAGGCGATAACACGTATTTTGGAAGAGTTGCACACACATTAACACAAGGCAAACCTAAAACTAGTTTCCAAAAGGGCGTTGAGAGTATTAGTAGACTACTAATAAGATTTATGCTTATTTTAATTCCATTAGTATTTATTGTTAATTATCAAAAACATAATACAATACTTGCATTTACTTTTGCTGTAGCCATTGCAATTACAATTACTCCTCTTTTGCTTCCAGTTATTTTATCATCTTGCCTTTCTAAAGGTGCAGTTAGAATGTCCAAGAAAAAGACAATTGTAAAAAAATTGGATTCTATACAGAACTTTGGTGCAATGAATATTTTATGTACAGATAAAACAGGGACTTTAACGGAAGATAAAATAGTACTAGAAAAGTACTTAGATGTATATGGAAATGAAAATATAAGCGTTTTAAAACATGCATTCTTAAACTCGTATTTTCAAACTGGATTAAAAGGTAGTATTGATGAGGCTGTAATACATAGGGCCTTAAAAAGTGACTTAAGTAATTTGGTAAATGAATTTAAAAAAGTGGATGAGATACCTTTTGATTTTAGTAGAAGAAGACTTTCTGTTGTTGTTGAGAATAATGGAGAAAAGCTTTTGATTACTAAAGGCGCTGTTGAGGAAATCTTAAACATTTGCACTACTATTGACTATGAGCATGAGGTAATTCCAATTACAAAAGAAATTAAAGAGAATATAAGAAAAATAGCAAATGAATTAAACGAAGAAGGATTAAGAGTAGTTGCTGTATGCCAAAAGAAAAATATTAATGATATAGAAACATTTAGTGTTGAAAACGAATCAAAAATGTCACTTGTTGGATTTATTGGATTTTTAGATCCTCCTAAGGAGAGTGCTAAACTTGCTATTGAAAAATTGAACAATGCGGGTATTAGAGTAATTGTTTTAACTGGTGACAATGCTGCTGTTACTAAATGTATTTGCAAAAAAGTAAATATAAGTACTAAAAAAATTGTTACTGGTGCACAAATAGATAAATTAGCAGATGTTGGTGTTTTGAGATTACTAAAAAAATCTAATGTTTTTGTAAAATTATCACCAATTCAAAAGGCAAGAATAGTAAGGCTTTTAAAGGAATCTGGAAATGTTGTAGGCTATATGGGAGATGGTATCAATGATGCACCATCACTTACGAATTCTGATGTTGGTGTTTCTGTTGATACAGCTGTTGATATAGCTAAAGAAACAGCAGATATTATACTTTTGGAAAAAGACTTAAATGTATTATTAGAAGGCGTAACAGAGCGGAAGAAGAACTTTTGGAAATTTAATGAAATATATAAAAATGGCAGTAAGCTTTAACTTTGGGGAAGTTGTTTCTGTAATTATAGCTAGTGTACTATTGCCATTCTTACCAGAAACTCCAATTCAATTGTTAGTAGAAAGTTTACTATACGATTTTGGACAGATGACTTTACCTTTTGATAATGTAGATAAAGAATATTTACAAAGTCCAAAGAAATTTGATATTAAAGATTTAAAAAATTTCATGCTATTTATGGGACCATTAAGTTCAATTTTTGATATGCTGGTATTTGCTTCTTTATGGTGTATATTTGGAATAAGAGAAGCAGCAGTTGTTCAAACAGTTTGGTTTAGCTATAGTATAGTTTCTAATTTAATGGGAATGCATATAATAAGAACCTCAAAATTACCTATTGTACAAAGTCATGCAAATAAAATGGTTTACTTTTCTTCTATTTTACTAAGTATAATTGGAATTTTAGTTCCATATACTTTTTTAGGAAAAGCAATTGGATTAGTTCCTGTAACTTTAAATTATTTGAATGTTATTATAGGAATTAGTGCTTTGTATTGTGTGGTTGCAATATTTGCCAAAAAAGTATATATTAAAAAATATGGAAGTTGGATTTAAAAAAATGGATAGTTTTTACTATCCATTTTTTTTCATATAATCTATCATTACATTTATCAATTCTTTTTCTTTTAAATCTAATTCTCTAAAGTTCTCATACAACTCTTTATCTAAAATTTCCTCTTTTTTTTCTAATAAATCAGAAAAGATATAATCTAAAGTTATTTCTAAAAGATTACATATGTTTAACAAAGTCTCTACACTTCCTACGCTTCTACCATTTTCAATGCTCCTTAAAATATCAACCGATTTTTCTATTTTTTCTGCTACATATTCTTGGGTGTATCCTTTTTCCTTTCTAGCCTGTTGTATTTTTACTCCAATTACTTCTAATATATCTCTTTTCTTTATAACATCCACAAGTATCCCCCATTTTTATAACTGTTTATTATACTCTCAGACAAAGTATATCATTTGCTAACATTTGTAAAAAGTGAATAAAATTCATATACAAAAATGTTGATTTTTGACATGCATTGTAATATAATTGTCAAAACTGTTAATTTAATTAGTAGTATGCGGTACATTAACATTTTTATACAAATGAATTTATAGGAAGTGATTATATGAACAATCTTGAGATAACAAATAAAAAATTAGAATTACTAAAAAGAACTAATAAACTATTAGAAGAAACCAAATTAGAGTTTAGAAAATATGAAAAAGAAAGAAAGTTACTTTTAGAATTCACTCGAGATTCTAATCCAAATACAGAACAATGGGAGCAAATTCTTGCTTATTTAGAAAGTATAATTAACCTAGATAAAAATTTAAATTTAAAAGAAGCTGATTTTAATTATTTAAAAGATCTGGCAAACCTTTTAAGAGAACAAAAAGTACGTAAAAAAGATATAAATGATGGAAATAAAAATATTATATTTAAAGTTACAGACAAATTTAATAACACTAGGCTTTTTTTAACAAGACAAAAAGCAGAGGAATATATTGCAAATAATAAGGAACTAAAGAATTCAACAATTGTTATAGTTAATGATAAAAATGATGAACTTGAACATCTGCTAAACTTAATTGAAAGAAACTTCTAATCAATTTTTAATCAACTTTTACTCTGAGTAAAAGTTGATTTTTTTGTTGAATAGGAAAAATCGAAGATTTTCCTATTCAACAAAATGCTATAATCGCTATTGCCTTTGAGATTTCCTCATTTCATTCGGAAACTCAAATCGGCGAGAAGAAAAGTGTGGCAAAGCCACTTTTCTTGGACAAATCACCCTAATTGGAATTTGTTTTATTGACGTGAGAGGTGTTATGTTGGAGGTAGAATTCGTAGGAGTGTGTATTGCATATGTTCGAAAACAAATTTATTGTAAAATTGGTTGACAAATAAAAATCTAATGCATATAATGAATATATGAACAACTATTCACATAAAGAAAGGGGAAAATATGGAAGAAGATTTAAAATGTACAGTAAAACATCCAGATATAATTGAAAAAGCAAAGAAAACAATGCCAGATGAAGAAACATTATTTGATATAGCTGAACTGTTCAAAGTATTTGGAGATTCAACAAGAATGAAAATAATATGTTGCTTATTTGAACACGAAATGTGTGTATGTGACATTGCTGAATTAATAAGTAGCACACAGTCAGCAGTATCTCATCAACTAAGAGTTTTAAAACAAGCAAAACTTGTAAAATTTAGAAAAGATGGTAAAACTGTATATTATTCGCTTTCTGATGAACATGTTGAAATGATATTTAATATGGCATTAGAACATATTAAGGAAATGTAGTACGGAGGATGATAAAATGAGTAAATGTGAACACTGTGGTGCTCATGACCATGAGCACGAGCATGAAGAGGAAGAAGAAAATTTAAAAGCAGAAGTAGTAAAACTTGTTATTGCACTTATAATATTTGCAATTGCATTTTTCAAAATTGTGCCTGAAAAAATTGCAACATGGTTATTTGTAATTGCATATATATTATCTGGCTATGAGGTTTTATTAAAATCAATAAAAAATATTTTTAGAGGAGAAGTATTTGACGAAAACTTTTTAATGTCAATTGCAACACTTGGAGCTTTTGCTATAAGCAAACCAGGAGAAGCTGCTGCAGTTATGATATTTTATAACGTTGGAGAACTATTTGAAGATTATGCAGTAGGAAAATCTAAAAAATCAATCATTCAATTAATGAATATAAAACCTAAAATTGCAAATTTGAAAAAAGGTAACGAAATAAAAGTAGTAGAACCAGAGGAATTAAAAGTAGGAGATATAATTGTAGTTAAAGCAGGGGAGAAAATTCCAGTTGATGGAGTTGTAATAAATGGTCAGACTACCATAAACACAGCTGCACTAACAGGAGAATCTGTTCCAAGAAAAGTTAAAGTAGATGACGAGGTTTTTGCAGGATGTATTAATGAATCGGATGTAATAGAAATAAAAGTTACAAAAGAGTTTAAAGACACAGCAATTAATGAGATTATAGAACTAGTTAAGAATTCAAACAAAACAAAATCTAAAACTGAATTGTTTATAACAAAATTTGCAAAAGTATATACACCAATAGTTGTTGTGCTTGCATTAATGCTTGCTTTTATTCCACCAATATTTGAAGGATTTCAAAATTTAGGAGAATGGGTAAAAAGAGCATTAGTATTTTTAGTAACATCATGTCCATGTGCTATTGTTTTATCAGTTCCACTAGGCTATTTTGCAGGAATTGGTAAAGCAGGTAAAGAAGGAGTTTTAATAAAAGGTTCAAATTATTTAGATATACTTACAAAAGCCAATACAATGGTATTAGATAAAACTGGAACAATTACAAAAGGAAATTTTGAAGTTTCTAAAATAATACTAGCAGAAGAAATTAAAGAAGAAGAGTTATTAGAAATTGCGGCAGTAGCAGAAAGTATGTCAAACCACCCAATAGCAAAAAGCATAATAAACAGAGTAAACAAAAAAGTTAATCAAGAAGAAATTGAAGAATATAAAGAAATTGCTGGAATGGGCATAAAAGCTAAATATCACGGAGAAGAAATTGTTGCAGGAAATGCAAAATTGTTAGAAAAAGAAGAAATAAAATATTATCCATGCAATGAAATTGGAGCAATAGTATATGTTGCAAAAAATAAAAAATATTTAGGAGCAATAGTAATTTCTGATACAATTAAGCCAGATAGTAAAGAAGCAATAGAAGGATTCAAAAAGAATGGAATTAGTAAAATTTGTATGTTAACAGGAGATAATAAAGAAATTGCAGAAAATATAGCAAAACAAGTTGGCATAGAAGAAGTGCATTGCAATTTGTTACCAGGAGAAAAAGTAAAAGAATTGCAAAAATTAAAAAATGAACAAAATATTATAATTGCAATAGGTGATGGAATTAATGATTCACCAATACTTGCAGAAGCAGATATAGGAGCATCAATGGGATTAAATGGCCAAGACTTAGCAATAGAAACATCAGACATTGTAATAATGGACGGAAAATTATCAAGCTTTAACAAAGCTATAAAAGGATCAAAAAGAACTAAAAAAATAATAATGCAAAACATATACTTTGCATTAGGAATAAAAGTAATAGTGCTAGTACTTGGAGCCTTTGGAATATCAACAATGTGGGAAGCAGTATTTGCAGACGTAGGAGTAACATTTATAACAGTACTAAATTCATTAAG
>CAKPJR010000059.1 GCA_934162925.1 uncultured Clostridia bacterium
TAAGATAAGATATCCCACAACGTTAAGTTGGTAAGATACCAGGAAGACTAACTGGTTGATAGGTTGGAGGTGTAAGTACAGTAATGTATTAAGCTGACCAATACTAATATATCGAGGGCTTAACCATGAAAAGTTAAGCAAAGACGGTAAATCTAAAGTTAACCCATATTTTCTTTCTATATATTTTTCAGTGTGCTTTCACACTAAACTTTTCTGGTGACAATTACGACGAGGATACACCTGTTCCCATCCCGAACACAGAAGTTAAGCTTGTCAGTGCCGAAAATACTTGCGGGTTACCCTGCTGGAAAGATAGGTCGTTGCCAGATTTTTTTATGCAATAAAATAGACATACTTTAATCTATGAAAAGAGTCATAAATTAAGGTATGTCTATTTATATATACTATAATCGCTTATTGCCTTTGAGATTTTTTCATTATATTCGGAAACTCAAGCTGGCGAAAATAAAGGGCACTTAAGTCACCCTTTATTTGAACAAATATTTTAATATATAAAGTTAATTTAAAAATTCTACTTTTCCATTTTTTAAAGATTTTATTCTTGCAAGAGAATATACATTGTACCCTAAGTCTTCTAATTGCTTACGACCCGGTTGGAAAGATTTTTCTATAACTATACCGATACCACAAACATGAGCGCCAGCTCCTTCTATTAATTTAATTGCACCTTTGGCTGCTTCACCATTTGCTAAAAAATCGTCAATAATTAATACTTGATCATCTGGAGAAATGTAATCTTTTGAAAGTGTTAAATTATAAACCTTATTTTTAGTAAAAGATTTTACTTGCGTTTGATAAATTTTATTATCCAAAGTAGAAGAAGTTTCTTTTTTTAATATAACCATAGGAAGGTCAAGTTCATATGAAGCCATAAGGGCTGGTGCAATTCCAGAACTTTCTATGGTAAAAACCTTAGTTATTCCAGCTCCTTTAAAATATTCTGCAAATTCTATTCCAATCTCTTTCATTAATTTAGAATCCACTTGGTGATTTATAAAACTATTTACTTTTAATATATTATCATCAACCACTTTACCTTTTTCAATAATCATATCTTCTAATAATTTCATTGTATCCTCCTAAGACATTATTATATTAATATATATATTATATAACAAAAACAAAAAATGTAAAGAAAAATAAAATAAATTCATTTTTAGGCGTATGCAATACGCCCCTACGAATTGCACTTACCACATCATACCGCGTATATCCATTATACAAATTCCAATTTGACTATAATATATTTTGAAATTATAATTTTATTAATATATAATATAAAGGAAAGGGTGATAAAAAATGGCAAAAACAATGTGGAAACCTGGTACATTTATATATCCTATACCAGCAGTAATGGTCTCTTGTGGGGACATGAACAAATCTAACATAATTACAGTTGCTTGGACAGGAATACTAAATACAAATCCAGCAATGTGTTATATTTCAGTAAGACCAGAAAGGTATTCATATAATATTATAAAAGATACAGGGGAATTTGTAATTAATTTGACAAGTAAAGAATTAACATATGCAACAGATTGGTGCGGAGTTAAATCAGGAAGAGAATTTGATAAATTTAAAGAAATGAAACTTACAAAAGAAAAATCTAATTTTGTTGGTTGTCCATCAATAAAAGAAAGTCCAGTATCTGTAGAATGCAAAGTAAAAGAAATAAAAGAACTTCGGAAGCCATACGATGTTTATAGCAGAAGTTCTATCAATAAATGCAAATGAAAAATACATTGACGAAAAAGGTGCTTTTGATATAACAAAATGCAATTTAGTTGCTTATGCAAATGGAAAATATTTTGAACTTGGAAAACAAGTAGGAAAATTTGGGTATTCTGTTCAAAAGAAAAAATAATAGGAGTTTATTTATGATAGTAGAAGTTTAATAGACAGTATAGCTGCAGAAACAAATATAGCCTACAAAACTTCACTTTTAGAAATTGCAAAACATAGCTCATCAAGCGGAACTAGCGGAGGCGGAGGCTTCTCTGGCGGTCGGTGGTGGCCGGAAGGTAAATTAAATAAATATAAAGAAAGTGCATTTTAATTGTTAAATAAAAATGCACTTTCTTTGAACCATTTTATAAAATTAAAAGTCTAATATAAGGAAACAGTAATTAGTTATTAATATCTTTTAAAAGCTCTAATACTTTGAGCAATTTATCAATATTAATATTTTCCTTTTGAATAAACTTAAGTAACTTTTGGTTTTTAGAAATATCTGTGCCTGCTAAACCACTAGAGAATCCTAAAAAATCGTTTGGAGTTATATTATACAATTTAGATAATTGTATAATAATTTCTATAGGGACTTTACTGTTTCCGGTTTCATAATGACCATACGTGGATCGCGGAATTTTAAGATATTTTGCAACATCTTCCTGAGAAAAGTCGTTATCTTCTCTAAAATCTTTTAAAATCTCATTAATTTTTTTCATAAACTTCACCATAATAATTTTACCCAAAAACTGAGATAGAATTACATATATGCTCATAAAAAGATTTTTTTATATTGACATGCTCAAAATCTTAGCATAAAATGTAAAAAAAACCAATGAATGAGAAAAAAAGGGGGATACAAAAGAAAATGAATGAAGAAAATAGTCAAAAAAATGATGAAAAAAAGGAAAAAATAGGTATAAAATTGCCATGGTGGATATCATATCCTGTACTGATAATTCTAATAAGCCTCTCTAGCTTTTTTGTATATAAAGCAATTACAAAAGGAAAAACAATACAAACTATTGCCAAAATAAATAATTCAGCAATTGAAATAGATAATTCAATATTTAAATTAAGTTTGAACAAGGAAATTATTGATGTAGGAGAAATTATAAAACCACAAGTTACTAAATTTGAGGGGGAATTTACTTTAATATCTTCTAATCCAGATATAATAAGAATAGAAGGAGATAATATTATAGGAGTTTCAGAAGGAGAAGCAAATATTTATGCAGTACATAATGAGGAAAAAAGTAATGAAATAACATTGACTTGTGTAGTAGATTTAAAAGAAATAACTTTAGACAAGACAGAACTTACTATTTTAATAAATAATGAAAAAGAAATAAAAGCTACATTGGTTCCAAGAAATACAACATATAAAAACTTAACATGGAAATCTTCAAATGAAAGTGTTGCAACAGTAAAAGATGGAGTTGTAAAAGGACATAAAGAAGGAAAGGCTATAATAACGGTAACGGAAAGTAATACAAAAAAAGAAGCAAAATGTAATATTATTGTTAAACCTATTGAAGTGGAAAGTATTAGCTTAGATGAACAAGTAGTAAAAATTGGGATAGGACAGAACTATATTTTAAATAGTAGTATAAAACCTAGTAACGCAACTAATAAGGAAATAATATGGTCAAGTTCAAATACATCAGTTATTTCTGTACAGAATGGAAAAATAAAAGCCATAGGAATAGGCGAGGCAACTGTAAAAATTACATCAACAAATGGAAAAATAGCAATATGTAAATTTAATGTAACAGAAAATGCACCAACAAATAAAAAGATGTATGTTACAGAATCATTTAATGTGAGAATAGGACCAGGTACAAATTATACATTATTAGATACAGTTAAAAGAAATGATGAAATTGAAATACTAGATGAAAAAAATAGTTATGCTAAAATAAGATTAAACAATGAAATTGTAGGTTATACTGTGCTGAAAGCTTATTCTGATTCTAAAACATATTATATAGAAAATGTTCCATTCATAAATCAATTTAATTTAGGATATCCAACAGGGTGTGAAGCGGTTGCTGCAACAATGGCTGCACGTTATTCTGGATACAATGTAGATTCTGCTACGATTATTGCAAATACTCCAACGGATACAAAAGGTAAAAGGCAAGAAAAAATAACAAAAGAAACAAAAACGGAAGTGTTAAACGAAGAAACAGGAGAAATGGAGACAAAAATTACTACAACAGAAGAAATTGTATGGGTAGGCGAAAATCCATTTAAGTATTTTGTTGGACATCCTACAAAAGGAAAATCAACAGGTTCATATGGATGTTTTGCGGGACCAATAGTTACAGCTCTTAAAAAATCTGGTGTTTCATGCACAAATATTTCAGGTTCATCAATAGATAAAATTTTTGAGTATGTACAAAAAGGAAAACCTGTGATAATATGGTGTAGAGCAAAAGCTGCCGACTTATCAGAAGGAGTAACATGGAAATATCCTGATGGGAGTGGGCAATTTGTGGAGTTGGTTGGAGAACATTGTGCAGTATTAATAGGATATGATAAAAATTATGTGTATTTAAATGATCCGGCAGTAGGAAAAGGAGTAAAACAGCCTAAAAGCAAGTTTATAAGCAACTGGAATAAATTATATAATCAAGCTATAATTATAAATTAAAAAATATTAAAACTAATGAACCATTTAAAAAAAACTAAAGTCTAATAAGTATGGAGGTAGAAAAATGTCAATTATTACTCAAGTAAAAAAAGGAGATAAAGAAGCTTTTGCAGAGTTAATGGAAGAATATAAATTGCCAATATATAAAACAGCAAAAGCAATATTAAAAGATGAAGATGATGTATGTGATGCAATTCAAGATACTGCTTTGAGTATATATAAAAATATAAAAAATTTAAAAAGCGAGAAGTATTTTAAAACTTGGGTTATAAGGATTACAATTAATAAATGTAATGATATTCTTTCAAAACATAAATTGAACAGTGAAAAAAAAGAAAAAGTAACAATAAGTTCTACACTACAACATAATAGTTTTGATAATAAAATCGTAGAGAAAACAGACTTAGAGTTGGCTTTAAATTCTCTATCACAAGAGTTGAGGTTAACTACAATTTTATATTATTATAATGATTTTTCTATATCAGACATTTCGAATATTCTAAATATATCAAAGGGAACTGTTAAATCTAGAATATTTAGAGCAAGAGAAAACTTATATCAAATTTTACGCGAAGAGGAGGTGGGCAATAATGAATAAAAAAGATTTGTTTATAAAAGAAAAACTAAAACAAGACAAAGAAATTTCAGAACAAGCAAATGATATTTTCGAAAAAATAAAGGAGGAGTATGGAATGGAAAACAATGAAAATAAAGTAATAAAAATAAGCTTTAATAAATTCTTAAGTATAGCAGCAGTAATAGTTATGGTGTTATTTGTAGGAATAAATGTCTTTGCATACAAAATGAATAAACCTAATTTAATATCTGCCATAGAAGCTTTAATAAAAAAGGATGATGAAATAGAGAAAACGGATGAAGTCGCAAAAAAATTATTTGAAGAAGCTGTATTAGCAATAAGAGATGGATTTAATATTGAATATGATTCTAAAGAGATAAAAGAAATTAATGGAATATATTATGGAAAAACAAGATTAGAATACTCTGAATTAAAAGAAAAATATGAAGATATTTTTACAGGAGAAGCATTAGAAAATGTATTAGCAATTAATTCATTTGATGTAGATGGAATAGCTTATATTGTTCCAAAAGCAGGACCAGGATATTATATTGAAGATATTAATGTAGAAAAACTAAATAAAAATAATGAGGAATTAACATACAAAGCGTTTTATATAAAAGCATATGCGGATAGTAGTGAAAAAGAAGAAAATGAATGCCAATTTAAAATTAAGAAAGTAAATGGAAACTACAGAATTTCTGCAACAAATTATTTAGGTATAGATAAAAAACAAGATGAAATGAAAACAGAAGAAGATATAGAATTAACTAAAAAAATGAAAAGCAATATAGGAATAAATTTTAGCTATCCTGAAAAATGGGAAGAAGAAAGGTCCCCATGGGATGGAGCTGTAGCAGTAGGACCTAATGAACGGAAATGGCGATTTTAAGGGACACCTTACATTTAAATTAGAATGGTGGGAAGCGGCAAATGGAAGTAATTTAACAGCAGAACAATGTGTTGAAAAATATGGAATATTTACTAATGATATAGAGCAAGGTAATATAGATATTTCTACTAGCAAGGGGTATTATATTAAAAATAAAGGCACAGAATATGGAGAAAATGAAAATTTTAATTATAAATCAATAACAATCTATTTTGAGGCTAATTCTGAAATTTATCAAATATATTATTATGGAGATGAACAATCATATAACAAATATTACAAAACTTTTGAAAAAATGCTAGAAACAGTAGAATTTACTACACCTACTTTTAAAGATATGATACAAAAAGAAACAGAAGATAAGAACCAAGAAAAAACAAAAGATGAAAGTGTTAAAAATAGAAATAATAATACTGAAGAGACTACTAGTAATTCTGTTCAAAAAGAAAAATTTTTGTGTGGAGATGCAAATTGTGATGAAGAAGTAAACGGCAAAGATCTTATTGCTATCAAAAAGTATATTAACGGTGAAAGGGAGTTGACAGAACAAGGAAAGATTAACGCAGATGTAAATGACGATGAAGCAGTAAATAACGCAGATGTAAAAATTTTAAAAAAATACTTAGCAGGAATATATAGTAAATTACCACAAAGAACTTCAGGAGAAGAGTTCACAGCGAAAGCTGTGCCAGGAATGTCAATAAAATATCCAGAAGATTGGACTGTAGAAGAAATAGACAAAGGAACATGGGGACAACGTACAGGAAATGCTACTTGTATATTTAGGGGAAGTATTAATAATATAAGAATAACAGTAACAACTTATGATCCATTATTCAAAGTAGGAGGATACAAAAATTTAATAAAACAAGAATGTTCAAGATATGGAATAAATTATTATGAAGGGTTAGAAGAGAATGGATATAACGTAGGAGACAATAACAAAAACAATTTAGATTGGAGAATCTTAAGAATATCTTCAAATATAAGGAATTATTATCATATAATTGATAAAAATGTAGACAATTCATTGAAAATAGAAGTAAAAATAGACAATCCAACAGGAGAGAATCAATTACCAGTAGAAAGAATAATAGATGATATTATTTTAGGTACAACAGTACGCTCATACTAGATTTAATGATACAAGATTCGAATATTATTCAAAAATATAAAAAAGGTTAGTTAAAAAAGTAAATTCCAGTTGAAATAGAATTTACTAGTTTAAAAGAAAAGTCCATTAAATGAATGGATTT
>CAKPJR010000060.1 GCA_934162925.1 uncultured Clostridia bacterium
TTTCTTCTTTACCTGCTAATTCTTTTCCTGTCTCTTTTTCTAGGTATTTTACTGTATAGCTTACATCTGTTTTTGCTGTATAGTAGAATACTAGTTCTTTATTGTATGCATCTAATGTTATGCTCTTCGTTTCAGCATCTACTGTATAGCCTGTTATCTCTTTTGCTGTTTCTTCATATGTTTCATTAAATGTTTTTCCTGTTTTTTCTTCTTTACCTGCTAATTCTTTTCCTGTCTCTTTTTCTAAGTATTTTACTGTATAGCTTACATCTGTTCTTGGTTTATAATAGAAGTTTATTTCATTATTTTCTGATTTTATAACTAATTTTTGTGTTTCTGAGCCAACTAAATCATATCCAACGCTTCTCAAATCTTTTGCTGTCTCTATTACTTCAGATCCTAGATATGCACTTTCAAATTTGCTAGTTGCTAGCTTCTCTGTAGTATTTTCTTTATAATAGTTCACTATATAATTATTCCTTGGAACTACATCTGTTCCTTCGTCTTTTCCCTCTGTTCCGTTTACAGTAACTATGTTATATATTTTTGCTTGGTTATCTACATCTTTTTGTTTTAATTCATAGCTTCCTAATTCTATTGTCTTTTCTTCTCCTGGCTTTAGGTTTACTACTACTTCTTGGTTTGTTGTTCCTAACATGCTATCATTTATTGTTACTTTTTCTAGTGTTACATTTCCCGTATTTTTTACTTTTACTGCATATTTTATTTTGTCTTTTACTTGTGCTTTTCCTGTTACTTCATTTCCTTCTGCTTTTAATAGCTCTGATGTTTTTGTTATTTCTATTGAATTGTCTGCTTCTGCAACATCTGTTTCTCTTTCCACTTCTTGTACATTATTGTTATCTATTTTAGCTGTTGCTTTATTATATATTGGTTTTTGTGCATTCATGTCATCTTGTGTTACCTCGTAATCGTATTCAAATGCTGTTTTTGTTTCTCCTACATTTACATCCACAAGTACAGTGTTTGATTGCATTGTATCTGTTACTTGTATTCCTTTAACATCTACTTTCCCTGTATTTGTGACAGTTACTAAGTAATGAATTCTGTCTCCTAATTCTGCTTTTTCTATACTGCTTCTTGCATTTACTATTTCTTTATTAGCTTCTGCTTTATATATTGTTGCTGTTTTTTCTATGCTAAATCTTTGCTTTGCATAGTACACTTTTATTACATTGTTTTCTTCTATTTCACTTATTGTTAGTGGTAAATTTTCTGTTCTTTCTAATCCATACCCTTGTTTTATTTTATCATTATATGTATCTATAATTTGACCTTTTTTATTTTTTAAGACTGTTTCTGTTAGTTCTTCATCTAATTCTTCGTCAAAATAATATTCTACTTTATATTTTAAATTAATATAGTTGATATCTTTTTGTGTATAGTCAACATCTTCTGGTATTGATATATTATCCCAGTTTAATTCTTTAGATTCTGCTACTACTCTCTCACGTTCTACAGTTGATTCTTGTGGTTGTGCTGAAATTGTTCTTGTTGTTTGTGATGGAGTTCCTGTTGCTATTCTTGTAGAGTTTGCATTTGGTCTTTCTGTAGTAGTTTCTCCTTCTGTTTGATTTTCTTGAGTTCCGTCTTCTTCTGTCTGTGAATTTTCATTTTCAATTGAACCTTGTTGAGCTTCTGTTTCTGGTCCATTATTAACTCCGGTTACTGGCAACACATTTGGTTCTTCCATAGCTGTTGCCTCACCAGAGTCTTTTAAGAATAATACTGTACCTGTTATTCCTATTGCTAAAAGTGCTATTGTTATAGCAATTATTACAATAGTTTTAGTACTAATTTTCCCTTTCATTTTTACCTCCCAATTATATTTCTATTTTTTTATTTCTCTTGCTTTTACTATAAATCTATTTTTGTTTCCGTTTGTACATGTTATTAATGTTATTTCTCTTGTGCCCTCTTGTTCTGGTAATATGCAAGTTATATCGTTTGGATCTATTATATATGTTTTAAAGACTTCATATTTTAAAGTAGTATTTTGAATATCAGTTAATTCTATAACATCACCATTTTTTAATTTATTTAATTTTCCAAACATTGTTCTATTTAAATTATTATGGCCTGCTAATGTAACATTTCCGATTTCATTTATTTTATTTCCCCAAAACTTTGTAATAGATAATTTTAAAGTTTCTTTGCTTGTAGTTTCTAGTATCGGATATTCTAAGTTTATTTCCGGAATTTTTATAATTCCTACTACTTTATTGCCTTGTATTTGCTGATTTATCTCTGCAATCGCTTCGTCGCTGTTTTCTAAGCTGTCTGTAATATTTGAAATAACTTGTTTTGCTTGTTTTTCGTTTCTGTATAATTTTATATATTTAACCGCCAACAATGTTGCAGTGGTTATGATTGCAATTATTAAGCATATTAATATTGCTCTATATACTTTTATTTTTTTCATTATATTATTCTTTCTGTTTCTTGTTTAAATTTTTAATTCTTACAGAAACGATTATCGTTGCTATTATTAAAACAATTAAAACAATTATTAATGTATTATTATCATAAGTTATTGGTAGTTTTGTTGTTATTTTTTCTATTATTTTTTCTTGAGATTCTTTTTTTGTAGATGTTAGAAATTGAAAATCCATTATCCTAATACTTCTTCCATCATCTTCTCCTAATAGCAAAATATATTCTTCTCCATCTTGTGCTTCTTCAGGTTGTTGTATTTCATTTTCATTTATTTTTTTCCATTCTGTTTGAATAATATTATTTGAAATGTTTTCTAACACAGTATTAAATCTACTATATATTTTAATTTTGGTATATATGTCTGTTTCATTATTAAACTTAGAAATTCTTGTTGCCAAATTAAATGCTTCTAGTTTTTCATTAGATTCATTAGCTTTTAGTAATATATATCTATTAATGTATGTGTTTTCTGGTAAAACTACTTTTCCTACTGTAGTGGTTATTTTTTTGCCATCTATTACTTTTTCTTCTGTATTTGTTTTTGTTAAGTCAACTTCTACAGTTTTTGTTACATTTGCCACGTTTTCTAAATCGCTTATATGCAATGCCTTTGTCAAATCAATTTCTATTCCATCTACAATATAGTTTCCATTAGAATCTTTTGCCCACATATATGTAGGATTTGCAAACATTCCTTTTGTATTATTGTTTACATAAGCAATTTTATTTGCATTTTCACCTGATGAATCTTCTCCTGCTGATATAAATGAGTTTAAGAAACTAGCATCTGTTTTGTCTTGTTCTTTTGTGTTTGAAAAAGCAAATTCAAAGTCTGTATTTAGATTATCTTTTATATACAATAAATAATCACTACTAGATTTTTGTAATATCTCTATGTTTTCATTTGATGCTAATGTTGATGTTTGTATTGCAATTATAACTAATAAAACTACAATTGCAGCTACTGTAAATTTAATCTTGGTGTTTTTCATTTTTATCCCCCTTATTATATATATGAGACTAACTTCTGTTTTAATCTCTTTTTTATTATCTTTGAGGTTCCTAATTGTATTAAGAATCTCAAGTTAGCAAAAAGAAAAGTGAGATAAATTCACTTTTTCTTAGCCTTTAACATTATACTTTAAATTCAATGTTTTGTAAACATTTTTTTTACGTTTTTTTCCATATATTTGTATTTTTTATCAACATTTTTTATGTTTTTTCAACTTTTATTTGCATTTTATTTTTAGTAATGCTATAATCCAATTAAGTAAACCAAAAGACGAAGCAAGGATGTGTTATTTATGGATATTAATAACATCATTGATAGGTTAAATAATGAATTGGATAAATTAAATAAATTAAAAGCTGGTGCTTCTATTGACACTAATGATTTTTTTACAGATAATGAATCTTTTAATGATGATTTATCTTTGGATGATTTGCTTGAGGATGATTCTGATAAAAATATAGAAGGTCTAGATTTAAATAATATAAACTCTGATATTAATAAAGATTACTCTGATATCGAACCTGATACAGAAACAGTTTCTTTAGTAACAATAAAAGAAAAGCATCTTCTTACAATGCAAACAATGTTTAAGAAAAGCATTAGAGTTTCTTTAAAGTCGTTTTTAATTTCTATTACTTTAAGTTTTTTAAATTTATTTATATGAAAAAGGTTGCTATTTAATAGCAACCTGTTATCTTTGTCCTACAATTACTTTTTTAATATTTTTTCTATTTCTTTAAATCTTTTTATTTTTTGTGTTGTTGTTTTTTCTAATTCTTCTTTTGTTAGAATCAATTCTTTTATTCTTTTGAATTGTGATAAATTTTTGTTTATTTCTTTAATATCTTCCCATACTAAATCTTTATACTCTTTTTCTGTTTTTTCTCCAAAGTGAGATTTTATTTCGCTTTCATCATATACTACTTTTATACCTAAGGCAATTTCTCCTTTTGAGTTTTCTCTTGGGAATAATATGCTTTCTTTTACATATGGTAATTTATTTACTAAAAATTCTATATCACTTGGGAAAACATTTTCTCCGTTTTTTAGTACTATAACTTCTTTTTTTCTTCCTGTTATAAATAAATATCCCTCTTCATTGTAATATCCTAAATCTCCTGTATGGAACCAGCCATCTTTTAGTACTTCTTTTGTTGCTTCTTCGTCCTCATAATATCCAAGCATTACATTAGGTCCTTTTGTAACTATTTCTCCCACTCCTTTTTCATCTACATCCTCTAATTTTATTTGGACGTTGAAAGGAGCCATTCCAACACTTCCTGGGCAATGTTCTTTGTCTGTTTCTGCTGCAACTAATGGAGATGTTTCTGTTAAGCCATAGCCTTGTACAGTATCTATTCCGAAGTTGTTGTATCCATCTATTACATTTTTATCCATAGCAGCCGCACCAAAATATGCTATTCTTAAGTTTCCTCCCAATTGGTCTAAAACTGATTTAAATACTTTTCTTCTTATATCAATATGGAATTTTAATAAGAAGTTTGCAATTTTGCTCATTGTATTTACTATTTTTTCTTTTCCTTGATCCCTTATTCCTTTTTGTATTTTTTTGTATATTGTTTCTAATACTAAAGGTACTGCTACAAAAACGCTAATATGGTATTCTTGTAAGTTCTTCGCAATATATTTTAGTCCATCGCAAAAGGCAACTGTTGCTCCACTGTAAAATCCATATAAAAATGTTATTGTACATTCAAATGTATGATGTAATGGTAAGAAAGATAATAAAACATCATCTGGATACATTTTTGACATTTTAGCCATTGCCATTATGTTTGATGTTATGTTTTTTTGAGAAAGCATTACGCCTTTTGCTGTGTTTGTTGTTCCTGATGTAAATATTAAAACACTCATTTTTTCATTGTCTATTTTTACTTCTTCATATAATTTATTTCCGTTTTTTCTTTCTTCTTTTCCTTTTTCTACTAACTCTTTAAAAGAAAGTATTCCATTTTCTTCTTTTTCTAAATCCATATTTATAAAATGTTTTAAAGTTGTTTCATCTTTTCTTATTTCTTCAAAAACTTTACTATATTTATTTTCATATACAACAGCATCTGCTTTACTTCTTTCTATTAAGCTCTTAATTTCAGAATCTGGTAAAGCTTTATCTAATGGAACTACAACCATATTTGATGTTGTTATTGTTAAATAACTAACGCACCATTCATATCTATTATTTCCTATAACTGCTATTTTTTTATTTTCTAATCCCAATTTTAAAAGTGATGTTCCAAAAGCTTCCACTTCTTCTTTTATTTGACTATATGTTTTTTCTATCACTTCTTGATTTGGTTTACCTAGATTTCTTTTAAATTTATATGCAACATTACCTGGATATTTATTTGCACTATGGATTACTAAATCTCTAAAATTATATATTTCATCAATTTTATAAATTTCACTATTTAATTTTTTCATGTTTTCCCTCCAATATTTTATTACATTTTCAAATTGTAGCATTACCTTTGATAAAATTCAAGTTTTTCTACGCATTTGCCAATTCTACGTTTTTATGTTATACTGGTAGAGTGATTTTTGTTCAATTCTACTGTTGGTAGAATTAAGGAGGAACTTAGTCTATGAGCGACTTGAAAGAAATTATTGCATTAAATATTATAAAACTTAGAAAAGATAAAAAGCTAACTCAGCTTGAGCTTGCAACGGCATTAAATTATTCTGATAAAGCAATATCAAAATGGGAAAGAGCAGAATCCATTCCTGATATAACTGTATTAAAACAGTTAGCAGATTACTTCGGAGTTACGGTTGATTATTTAATAAGTGAACACAATAAAGATACTAAATTAGTAGTAGCCCAAACTAAAAAGAAAAAAATCAATAAGATTTCACTTACTCTTCTTGCTACTTCTCCTGTTTGGCTTATTACTACTATTATTTTTACTTTAATTTCTATATTTACAGGCAAATACATATGGTATATTTTTTATATAGGTATACCTATAATAATTCTTATAATTCTTATTTTTAATAGCATTTGGGGTAATAGAAGAAATAATTATATTATAATTTCCTGCTTCATTTGGTCAATTTTATTATGCATATATTTATCTTTAATTAAATCTAATGTGTGGCAAATTTTCATATTAGGCATTCCAGCCCAAATAACAATTATTCTTTGGTCAACTTTAAAAAGAAAAAAATAGAAGGTTGCAATTCAACCTTCTATTATAATTATATATAACTATAATTATTCTTTTTCTTCTTTCAAGCAATCTTTTCCATCTACAATTCTTGATACAAGCATTGCTGAACTTGTATTTCCAACAACATTTAATACTGTTGCTGGGCAATCTAT
>CAKPJR010000061.1 GCA_934162925.1 uncultured Clostridia bacterium
GTATATTACATTATTACATTATTTACTCTCATTAGTATAACCTCTGGTTTATGATATTCTTCCAAATATTTTAGTCCTAATCATCCATATTTTCCTACATTTATGGCAATTTCTACGGTGCACTGTGAGTCGCCGATGGTGGCGACACCTACAGCATTTACAACATATTTAAATTTTGGGCGTATGCAATACGCCCCTACTCTACATTATTTAAATTTTCAAAGAGGTTTGAATATATAATTCTATTTTAATTATATATTCAAACCTCTTTTTTTATCTTCCATTTGCTAATTTATATTCATTTTCAATTATTGTCATAATTATTTGTACTGTTTTTTCTAAGTCGTCATTTTTTAAAACATAATCATATATTCCTATTTTTGATTCTTCATAGTCAAATCTATTTAGTCTTAGTTCTATTTCTTTTATACTTGCTTTTTCTATTCTATGTTCTAATCTTCTTCTTAGTTCTTCTTTTGGAACTCTTAAAAATATTGTTACTATTTTTGTATCGTCTTTTAATAATCTCATTAGATTTTCTGTTCCATTAACTTCTATATCTTTAACTATTATTTTACCAGCCTTCATAGTCTCATTTAGTATTTTTTTAGAAGTTCCATAGTAATGTTCATGGTGAACAGAATACTCATAGAATTCATTTTCTCTAATTTTTTGTTCAAATTCTTCTGTCGTTACAAAGTTATATACTCCTCCATTTGTCTCTCCTGGTCTTGGACTTCTATCTGTATAAGATGGCATTGTTGTAACATTGTTCATTCTTTTTAAAAGTTCTTTTTTTATTGTATCTTTTCCTGCACCTGATACTCCAGATAGTAATACTAGCATTTTACCACCTTTCCTTCTGCAATTTCATTTGCAGCAAGTGTAACAGTTGATTTTTCATCTACCTTTGTAAGTACTGGGCTTCCTGCAGCAATTTGTCTAGCTCTTTTTGAAGTAACTATTACTAATTCAAATCTGTTATTAAATATTTTTAATAAGTCTGTAACTGTTGGTTTTATTATCATTCTAATCAATCTCCTTTATTAATTTTTTAATTGTTATCTTCTACATCTTCTTTAGTTATATCTTTATCTAATCTTGATGCTACTGTTTCTGGTTGAACAGCAGATAATATTACATGTCCTGAATCCATTATTATAACTGCTCTTGTTCTTCTTCCAGATGTCGCATCCACTGCCATTTTGCTATCTTTAGCTTCTTGAACTAATCTTTTTATTGGTGCAGAATCTGGATTTACAATTGATATTATTCTATTTGCAGAAACAATATTTCCAAAACCTATATTTATTAATTGCATTAATTCATCTCCTTTCAAAATTTGCCTTTGCAAATTTTGTGCTATTCATTTTTATCACACAAATACTAAAGTAGTATTATATACTTTTTACGGGCAGACACAGGGCCTGCCCCTACATTTTTATTCTATGTTTTGAATCTGTTCACGTACATTCTCCAACTCTGTCTTTATATCCACAACAAAGTTTGTTATTTCTAAATTATTTGCTTTTGAACCTATTGTATTTGTTTCTCTATTCATTTCTTGAATTAAAAAGTCTAGTTTTTTTCCTATTGCAATCTCTGAATTTAATAAATTTAAGAATTGTGAAATATGACTTTTAAGTCTTGTTATTTCTTCTTCTACAGAGCACTTGTCTGAATAAATAACTACTTCTTGTGCTAATCTAGATTCATCTACTACATCTGTTTTTAAAAGTTCTTTTATCCTTGTTTCTAATTTTACTATATATTCATCTACAAGTCCAGTAGAAATACTAGAAATTTGCTTGATTTTTTCTGAAACTGTATCTATTCTTTTTTCTAAGTCCTCTTTTATTTTATTTCCTTCTACTTGTCTCATTTCTATGAAACTTTTTATTGCCTGATCTAAGGCAATAAATAATTCTTTTTCTATAACTTCTTCTGCTTCTTCTTCTACTTTTATATTTAAAACATCTGGAAATTTAGATATATCCATTATATTTATATTATCTATAATTTCCGCTTCTTTAGATAATTTTTTCAATTCATTTATATATTTTTTTGCTATGTCTGTATTTAATTTTATGTTTTTTCCCAAATCACTATTATTGTTAAATGTAATAAATACATCTATTTTTCCTCTAGATACAGAATTTAAAATCTCTTTTTTTATTCTATCTTCTAGATAGTTTAAGCTCCTTGGCATTTTTATACTTATATCATTAAATCTATTATTAACAGATTTAATTTCTACTATGTACTCTCTTCCCTCATTCTCAAATATGCTTCTTCCATATCCTGTCATGCTTTTAATCATTTGCTGTTACCACCTTTCTTGGTCTTCCCCTTTTTTTAGGTACATTATTATTTTTTTGTTCTTCCTCTTTTGTTTCTTCTTGTACTATTTCTTGTTTTTTAGGTCTACCTCTTTTTTTAGGTTTACTTTCTTCTTTTATTTCTTTTTTTATGCTTTCTTTTTTCTTAACGCTTTTTGTTTTACTAACTGTACTTTCTGTATTTTGTTTTGTTTCTTTTACTTCTTCTTTTTTAGGTCTGCCTCTTCTTTTTGGAGTATTAGTTTCTTCTTTTTTATCTGATTTATCTGACTTTTTTGTAGATTCAGTAGTCTTCTTAGCCTTGGTTGTTTTATTTTCTTTTTTAGCTGGCTTTTTCTCTTTTTTTACTTCTTCTATTTGTCCTTTTTCTTCACTTTTTAAGTTTTCTTTTTTATCTTCTTCTACTTTTTCTATAACTTTTTGAGTGTCTTCTGTCTTTTCATCTTCGTATTGGACATTTCTTCTTTTATTTTCCTTTTTTACAATTTCCTTTATATCGCTAGCTTCATCTAGATATTTTTTCTTTGTTTTTACTGATATATATATGCATTTTATTATGTAATAAATTCCTATATAAGAACTTACCATTAGATAATATTTTTTATGAGCTTCACTAACTTCAAAAATTACATAAGGTAAAAATAATGTTGTAAGTGCAATTGTTAAAGCTTCTACTCCATACATTGCAATAGTTCCGTTGTCTTTTCTATATGCAATTTCAAATAGGCATATTGCTAATCCTAAAATAATAATACTCAAAATGTTAAAGTCTACTATACGAACATTTTTTGTGCTTCCAGCACTTCCTAATATTAAAAATATAAAATATGATATTGCAATAATTGCAATTATGATATTTGTAAAAATATTTTTTCTTGTCTGTTCTTTTATATCATCTGGTAGTTTTGTTTTTTGTGTAATTTCACTTTCTATTTTTTCTACCATTTCCTTTTTCATTTATATATTTCCTCCTAAATCTTCTAGTTCATACATTATAACACTTGTCATTGCCAATGCTACTGTTTCTGTTCTTAGAATTCGTTTCCCTAAAGTTATTACTTTTGCGCCACTATTTTTTAACAATTCTACTTCTTCTTTATCTATTCCACCCTCTGGACCTATTATAATTCCTATATTTATTTTGTTACTAATTTTATTCTTTATTTTTAATAGTTCATCTTTTAATGTATTGGTTTGCTCATTTTCATAAGCCAATAATACTATATCATAATTTTGGATTAAATTACAAACATTTTTAATATTTATAATATTATTAACTTTAGGCACAATGTCTCTTCCACTTTGCTTTGCAGCAACTTCTGAAATTTTTTGCCATCTTTCTATTTTTTTGTTCTTTGTTTTTTCATCAAACTTTACAACACATCTTTTCATTTCTATTGGTATAATTTCATATGCTCCAAGTTCAACGCTTTTTTGAATTATTAATTCCATTTTATCAGCTTTTGGTAAACCTTGAAATATGCTAATTTGCACATTAGATTCACAATTAGAACTAGTTTCATTAAATATTATACATTCTATATTGTCACTATTTATTTTAGAAATTCCGCAAGTATAATTTATTGATGTTTCTAAATTACATATTTGTATATTATCATCTACTTTTAATCTTAAAACATTCTTAATATGTTTTACATCTTCTCCTAATATTGTTATTTTATTATCATTTAATTGTTCAGTTTTCACAAAAAATTTTGGCATTAAAATTCTCCTATTCTTCATTCCATTGGGTTATATCAAAATAATCTAAATTTTTATTTTTTTCTAAAGCTTCTATTTTTTTAATATTTCCATTTAAATATTCCTGAATATCAATCCTATCTCCATTTAAATATAATATTCCATTTTCTATATTTGATATCTTAGCATATTCTTCCTTATATTCTTTACACTTTTCTATTCTTTCTTTGGATTTAATTTTTCCTGCATTATTTATTCCTTTTCTTTTTAAAAAATAAGTGGTAACAACATTTTTAATTAATTCTTTCTTATATTTTATATAAGATTTTACTTTTTCTTGTGGAATTGAAAAGCACTTTCCATGCCAAAAAATTTTTTCTTTACTAGTTTCATTATTAAAGTAATCAAAAAAATATTGTGAAAATACTGCAAGTATCTCATTAGAATAATAATTTTTATCTGAATTTAAATCTGATACTAATTCTGTTGGATTTAAAAATATAAAACTTACTTCATCTGCGCCAAATATTGAAATACAATTGTACTTTCTAGTAAAAAATTCTACTGTTCTTTGCATATTCTGTAAGAATCCATTTTCATGGTTTATTACTAAATTAAGCATTTTATTTTTAGTTGCATCTTTGCCATCCAAATTTATTACTAATGGATTTTTTTGGCTTACCCTCATGCTATATTTTTTTCTTATTTGTGCAAAATAATTGTTCCACATACTCATTTCTCCTTTTGCATTATAAAAATTTAAGTAGAAGAAACTTCTACTTAAATTTAATGTAATATACTAATAATTATCTATTAGTTCTATAAGATATTTCGTGGAATATGTTCCAATACATAAATATTACATCTATATATATTTTAGCACATTGTCACTTTATTGTCTATCCAAATATTCCTCTTTTCTTTATTGGTGGTTGTTCATTCATAGTTTTTGCAAGCTGATTTAATAAGTTTCTTTGCTCTGCTGTTAATCTCTTTGGGGTTTGAACTACAACAGTGAATATATAGTCCCCATTCCAATTTCCATTTACTGCTTTAAATCCTTTTCCTCTTATAGAAAATTTAGTTCCTGTCTGTGTTCCTTCTGGAATTCTATATATTTCCTCTTTTCCATCTACCATCGGAATCTTTAAATCTGCTCCAAGAGTAGCTTGTGTAAATGTGATTGGTATTTGGCAAATTACATTGTCTCCATTACGAGAAAATACACTGTGTCTTTTTATATTTACAACTATGTATAAATCTCCTTTTGGACCACCTTTTTCTCCTGGTTCTCCTTCTCCTCTTAATACTACTGTCTGATTATCTGAAATCCCAGCTGGTATTTTTACTTTTATTTTGACTGGTTTCCTTATTTTTCCTTTGCCTTTACATTCAGTACATTTTTCTTGAATTACTTTTCCTTCTCCATTACAATTAGGACAAGTTTTTGTTGTTTGCATTTGTCCAAGTATTGTAGAAACAGTCTGTCTTATTGTTCCTGTTCCATTACATGCCTTACAAGTTTCTACTTTAGTTCCTGGTTTTGCTTTGTTTCCATGACATGTTGGACATTCTTCATCTCTATTAATTGCTATTTCTTTTTCTACTCCCAAATAAGATTCTTCAAATGTTATATTCATACTGTATTTTAAATCTCTTCCTTTTTTAGGGCCATTTTTAGTTCTAGAAGTTCTTCCACCAAAGCCTCCTCCAAAGAATGATGAAAATATATCTCCTAAATCTCCAAAATCAGAAAAGCCATCAAATCCTGATGTAGAATATGAATAATATCCGCCTCCTGGGTTTCCTCCTCCAAAGCCTTGTGGTCCATCTGGTCCAAATTGGTCATACATTTTTCTTTTCTGCGGATTAGATAATGTCTCATATGCTTCTGACACTTCTTTAAATTTTTCTTCTGCTTCTTTTTTATTATCTGGATTTGCATCAGGGTGATATTTTTTTGCTAATTTTCTATATGCTTTTTTTAGTTCTTCATCTGTTGCTGTTTTCTCTACACCTAAAATTTCATAAAAGTCTCTTTTATTTGCCATTTTTTTAAATGCCTCCTCGTTTTTTAATTGTTTCTATAATAATCTAATTATTACACAAATAATTAAAAATGTAGGGGCGTATTGCATACGCCCTAAAATAATTTTGTAGGAGGGCGTATGCAATACGCCCCTACAATATGCGTTCATACATAAAAACTATTTGTTGTCTCCGTTATCTTCTACCTTATAATCTGCATCATAAACATTTCCATTATTATCTGTTCCAACACCTGTTGCATTTTGTCCTTCTGCTCCAGCTGCATTTGCTCCATTTGCTGCTGCATTTTGTTTATATAATTGTTCTGATATTTGATAGAATACAGTTGTTAATTTTTCTGTTGCTTCTTTAATTGTATCAACATTATTTGTTTCTAATGCTTTTTTAACATTTTCTATTTCTGCTTCTACTTTTGCTTTTTCTTCGCCACTTATTTTATCTCCTAATTCATCTAAAGTTTTTTGGCTACTATATACTAAACTTTCAGCATTATTTTTAACTTCAACTTCTTCTTTTCTCTTTTTATCTTCGCTTGCATGTGCTTCTGCATCTTTAACAGCTTTTTGAATATCATCTTCTGAAAGGTTTGTGCTTGCTGTTATAGAAAC
>CAKPJR010000062.1 GCA_934162925.1 uncultured Clostridia bacterium
AATACATTAGTAACAGGTTATGATATTATATTCTTCTGGGTTGTAAGAATGATGTTTTCAAGTTTAGAACAAACAGGAAAAGTACCATTTAAAGATGTTTTTATACATGGAATCGTAAGAGATAGCCAAGGAAGGAAAATGTCTAAGAGTTTAGGAAATGGAATTGATCCATTAGAAATAATAGATAGCTATTCAGCAGATGCATTAAGATTTTCTTTAATATCTGGAACTTCTGCTGGAAATGATATGAGGTTTATGCCAGAAAAATTAGAAGCAGCAGGTAACTTTGCAAATAAAGTATGGAATGCGGCCAAATTTGTTCTCATGAATTTAGAAGACTATGATAACAGCAATAAAAAGATAGAGTTATGTATAGAAGATAAATGGATTTTATCTAAGTTAAACACATTAATAGCAGAAGTAAAAGTAAATATGGACAATTATGATTTAGGTGTAGCACTAGATAAAATATACACATTCATTTGGAATGAATTCTGTGACTGGTATATAGAAATTGCAAAAACGAGATTATATAACAAAGAAAGTGCAACAAGAAAAACAGCACAATATGTATTAAATAAGGTGTTAGGTGATTCTTTAAAATTACTACATCCATTTATGCCGTTTGTTACAGAAAAAATTTATAAGGAATTATACAATAATGACGAAAGTATAATGATATCAACATATCCAGAACATTCAAAAGATTTAGAATTTAAAGATGAAGAACAAGCTATAGAAGAGCTAAAAGAAGTAATTACAGGAATAAGAAATGCAAGAGCTAAAATGAATGTACATCCATCTAAAAAGTCTAAACTAATATTTGTAACAAAAAAATATGCAGATATTGTAAAAGAATCAGAAGAATTCTTAAAGAAATTAGGATTTGGAGAAGAAATAGAAATTAAAGAAAACAAAGAAAATATACCACAAAATGCAATAAGCATTGTTTCTTCTAACTTAGAGTTATTTATACCATTTGAAGATTTAGTAGATATAAAAGAAGAAATAGAAAGGTTAGAAAAAGAAAAAGCAAAAGTACTAGTGGAAAAAGAGAAGACAGATAAAATGCTTTCAAATCCAGGATTTGTTGCAAAGGCACCAGTAGCAAAAGTAGAAGAAGAAAAAGCAAAACAGGAAAAATTTAAAGAAATGATAAAAATTATAGAAGAGAGAATAGAAAATTTAAAATAATTTGAAAATTATGTGAAATTATGTTAGAATATAAGTACGTACTAGATGTACGAAATTTTATTAAAGGAGTATCTTAAAATGAAAAGAGAAATCATTGGAAGGATTCTGGATTCAGAAGAATTGAACAAAGATTTCTGGATTACAACAGATAGCTTTAATTTGCTTTTGCGTGAAGCAGAAGCTGTTCGGCTGTCAGAGGATGGCATCTGGGAAATTTGTTTTAAGTATGACACACTGGGGGTAGAAAGTAACAGCATTTTGTTGCCAGACAATAAAAAGCCATGTTATATAAGAGTTGTATATCTTAAGGATGAGCATTACAACTACCACTATAATGTCGAAAACAGCTTGAACCATGCTGAAAAAAGGTGTGAACTTCTTTAAACAAAGAAAGGGGAATAAGGAAACTTATTTCCCCTTTCTTTTGTGTATTGATATATTATTTATTGCACTATACAAGTAATAAAATGTTAATGTTTATTGAATAAAATTTGATATATTGAATACATTTATAAGAGGTGATTTTTATAATGAATATAAACGATAATGTAGAGAGAAGTAATATAAAAATAATAGCAAAGGGAGGTTTAATATCAATAGTAATTACTATAATTGCACTTATGATATTTGCAGTAATGTTAAGTAGTACTAGTATATCTGAAGCTACAATACCGGCTGTGATAATTATTATAACAGTGGTAAGCATATTAATAGGAAGTAGTTTAAGTATGACTAAAATAAAGAAAAATGGAATAGTAAATGGAGCACTAATAGGATTAATATATATTATTTTTATATATTTATTATCAAGTATAGTAGAAAAGGATTTTTCTATGAATTTATATTCAATAGTAATGGTTATTGGAAGCATTTTAGCAGGAGCGATAGGAGGAATAATAGGGATAAATAAAAAATAAATTGGAACAAAAGGGGTCTGTACCCATTCGTTCATAATTTATCAAAAAACAGTTGATATTTTTGTATGTTTAATATAAAATGAAGTAAATTAAAAAGATGGAGGCGAGTTGATGTTAACATTAGAGGATGTAAAGAAAAATCCTGAAGTCCAAGAATTAGTAGTAGGAGCGCAAAAACAATTAGATGCTTTAGGCTACACAGAACACTCAATAAGACATGTAAGCATAGTTTCAAATAGAGCAGGAAAAATATTAGAAACTCTTGGCTATGATAGTCATAGAGTTGAACTTGCAAAAATAGCAGGATATCTTCATGACATAGGAAACGCTATAAACAGAGTGGATCATGCCCATACAGGAGCAATACTTGCGTATAATATTCTAAAGGAAATGGGAATGGATATAAAAGACAGAACAGAAATTATGTCTGCAATAGGAAACCATGATGAACAAACAGGAACAGCAGTTAGTGACATATCTGCTGCATTAATACTTGCAGACAAGTCTGATGTGCATAGAGATAGAGTTGTAAATAAAAACATGGCAACATTTGATATACATGACAGAGTGAATTATGCAGTTACTGATGCAGATTTGTCTATAAACAATAAAGAAAAAAAAGTAATTTTAAGTTTAACTATTGATAATCATATTTGTCCAGTACTAGATTATTTTGAAATATTTATGGATAGAACAATGATGAGTAAATATGCTGCAAAATATTTACAAATATGGTTTGAATTAATTATAAATGATACAAAATTATTATAGGAGGAATTAAAGTGAAAGCATATAAAATAATTACAATAATTTCAGTAATATTATTAATAGCAATAATAAGTATTGCTTCTTTTTCTGGAATATATAAATTAAAAGATTATAAAGTAAGAGAAGTAGTTCCGGAGTACATATTAGGAATGGAATTTACAAATAGTAGAATAGTAGAATTAAAAGTAGATACATCTGTAAAAGAAACTAAAATTTATGACAAAGAGGGAAATGAGATTACAGAACAACAAGAAGGTGTGGAATACACAGAAGAAAATGGATATACTGTAATTGAAAACAAAGTAAATCCTGACGATAAGTTAAATAAAGAAAATTATGAAAGAGCAAAAGAAATAATAATAAGTAGATTAGTAAAACTAGGAACAGAACAATATACAATAAGACAAGATTTGAACAATGGAAATATACAAATACAAATGACAGAAAATGATAATACAGATAATATAATAAGCAACTTAACTAAAGAAGGGACTTTTGAATTAGCAGATAGCGAAACTAAAGAGGTTTTAATAGATAGTTCTAGAATGAAATCTGCAGAGGTAGTATATGGACAAGCTGACACAGGGACAACAGTGTATCTACAGATAAAATTAGACAAAGAAGGCAAAAGAAAACTAGAAGAAATAAGTAAAATATATACTCAGTCAGTAGTGCAAACTACAAATGAAGAAGGCAAAACTGAAGAGTCAACAGAAACAAAAAAGGTTGATCTTATATTAAATGGAGAAACTTATAATTCTACATATTTTGGAGATGCATTATCAAATGGAATATTAAATATTCCGATGGGAACAAGCAGTGATTCTAGTAGTTTACAAGAATACGTAAATACTGCAAAACAAATGTCAATTGTTTTAAGCAATGGAACATTACCAATAACATACACTGAAGAAGATTATGTACTAAATAATAATTTAGATTTAATTAATAATAAAACAGTATTAGTTATAGCAATTACAATATTTGTTATAGCAATTATCTTCCTTATAGTAAAACTTAAATTAAAAGGAATATTAGCAGTAATCTTAGAAGTTGGATATGTAGCTTTTCTATTGTTAGCGCTAAGGTATACTAATACAAAAATAACTTTGGAAGGAATAATAGGAATAGGAATATCTATCATACTAACTTATATCTATATATACAAAGCTTTTAAAGAAAATAGTTCAAATTTCATAAAAGGAGTAACTAGAAAATTCGGACTATCATTAATACCAGTTTATTTAGTGGCTATAATATTTACCTTTAATAGTATTGCAAATATATTTAGCCTTGGAATGACTTTAGTATGGGGAATTATAACAATGTATTTGTATAATTTAACATTAACTCAATTAGTTATTAAAATAACAGATAATAAACAGGAGGTAGAAAATGCTAAAAAATAAAAAAATATTACCAATACTAGTACTATTAATAATTATAGTGGGTGTTATAGTATTAGCAATAAAAGGAATGAATTATGGATTAATTTATGGAAATAATACAACTATAAAAATGAACTTAGGAAAGCAAGTGGAAGTAGAAGATATTGCTAAAGAAATATTTGAAAAAGAATATAATGTGAAGCTTGTAAATAATCATAAAGAAAATGTACTAATAACTGCGAAGAGTGTGTCGGAAGAACAAATAAGCACACTTATATCTAAAATAAATGAAAAATATGAATTATCAATATCTAATGAAGATCTAGAAATAACGAATAATTCTAAAATGAATGGAAAAGATATAATAAGACCATACTTAGCTCCAGCAATAATTACATCTATAATTGTTGTATTATATTTTACAATTAGATATAAAAAACTAGGAGTATTAAAAACTTTAATTACTACATTACTAATAATTATGGGAACACAAATGGTTTATCTAAGCATATATGCAATTACTAGAATTCCAGTAAACGAATTAGCAATGCCTATTTCTATGTTAATCTTAGTCTTATCATTTATTGTATTAGCAGAAATATTTGATAAAGATATGTCAAAATTAAAAAGTAACAAAAAATAAAAAAATACATATTATAATATAGAACTCCATTAAAATTTTTTAATGGAGTTCTATATTAATAAATAGGTGAGGCTATATATGGGCATAAAAAATATATTTAAAAATTTAAAATATTGCAGAAATAACGAAAAAGATATAGATATAAATGAAATAATGTATGTTATATCGACTAATCCAAATTCAATATTGTTAGACGTAAGAAGCCCTCAGGAATTCAAAGAAGGACACTTGAATGGTGCGATAAATATACCATTATATGAATTAGAAAGTTGCTGTACTTGCAAATTAAAAGAAAAGAATGTAATAATAATTGTATATTGTCAAAGTGGGATAAGAAGCAAAAAAGCAATAAAAATTCTAAATAAAAATGGATTTAAAAATATATATCATCTAAAAAATGGATTAGATGGAATATAAAAGATGCAGAAAAGTGTCAAAGCCACTTTTCTGCATCTTTTATATATTTCACTAAAAAATTAACATTATTATAAGTTTATGTTCAAATCAGAAATTTTGTTATCTTTAATAAATCTATTTAAATTGTTTAAATTAATTCCGCTTGCAATTGAAAGAGATTCCACAGAATTAAAGCAATTATTATTTTCTTCTAAAAAATTACTCAATTTAGCAATATCAATCTTATCCTTAGATTCACAATTACAACAAACATCATTACTAGACATGAAAAAACAGCCACAACGAGCACATCTCTTAAATTCCATAATACAAAATTACCTCCATATTTCAAGTAAAGTGTTTTGCCATAAATTTTTATATATAAAAATAAATAGCAATAATATAAAAATATTTTATCATAAATTGCAAAAAAAACAAGTAAAAAAATGTAATTTGTATAATAAAAATAATTCACAAAAACGAAAAAAATAACATATTATATAAAAAATACATATGGAGGTAATTAATATGAATACATTATTAATATTTTTTGCATTACCAATAGCTGTAATAATAATATCTGCAATATTGCAAAAAGTTTTAAAAAGTCCATTAGCTGTTGCAGCTCTAATATTTGCAATATTCCTAGTAGTTACATTTGCGGCATTTGATGAAACATTTTTAATTGCAACACTTGCATATACAATACTTGCTTTTATAACAGCAGTAATAGTTAGTTTGCTTTGTAATGAAAGTAATAACGAAGAAGATGATGATAATGATAATAATGGATGCGGTTGCTTAAGTAATCTTCTAAATACAAATAATACTAATTCTAACAATAATTCAACAGGATGTGGATGCAATAGATATAGGAGATTTTAAAAAATTGTAATTTGAACAAAAGGGGTCTGTCCCCATTCGTTCAAATTACAATTTATATTACTAATTATTGAAATAACCTAAAAAAATATGATATAAATAAAGCAACAAATAATAGAGAGGTAATATATATGCAAAAAAGAGGAATTGCAATATTTGGAGGAAGCTTTAATCCACCACTTAATTCACACTTGGAACTAGCAAAGCAAATAATTATAAATCTAAATTATATTGAAAAGGTTATATTTGTACCAGTAAGTACAAAATACAATAGAAAAAACAATTTGGTAAATGATAATCACAGATATAATATGCTTGAACTAATGTGCAAGGAAGAAAAAAAACTAGAGGTTTCCGACATAGAATTAACATATGGAAGACAGCTGTACACAATAGAAACTTTAGATATATTTAAAGACGAGTATCCCGAATATGACATTTATTTTATTATGGGAACAGATAACTTAAAAGATTTGCATACATGGGTAAAACCGGAAAAAA
>CAKPJR010000063.1 GCA_934162925.1 uncultured Clostridia bacterium
AAATAATACATAACGAAATGTAAAGATTTAAAGAGCAAAACAGAGAAAAAACGAGCAAATGCAAGTATCCCTAGCTATAATGGGGCATATAAAAGATTATAAAAATTGCCAAAATATTCATATTATTGTAAAATAGAAAGGACGAATAAAATAAAAGGAGTGTTTAAAATTTTAAAAAATATTAAAAATTTATTTGTTCATATAAGAAGTTCTTTAAAATTTACATTTTTAGTAATAATAGCAACTGTAATTATAATTGGTATTATATCACTAGTTTATAAACCAATGTATAGTGTAACCTTAAATGGAGAGTTTATAGGATATACAACAAATAAAAGCAAATTGCAAAAAAGAATAAACCAATATATAGAAAATGAAAAAGAAAATAATATAGCATTTATTGATATAGACAGTTTACCAGAATACTCATTATGTTTGCTAAAAAAAGAAAATAAAACAAATGACGACGAGATATTTGATTTAGTAAAAAATTCTGGAACAACATATTATGAATATTATGCAATTGTAGAAAATAACGAAGAGAAATATTATCTTTCAACAAAAGAAGATGCAGAAGAGATTATTAATAAGTTGAAAGAAAAGAAAAGTACAAACATAGATAAAATAGCATATACACAAGTTCATTCAACTGAACTTAAAGAATTTTCAGATAAAGAATCTGTAATAAGTGCTTTGTACGTAAAACCAAAAGTAGTAATAGCTAGCGGATATTCAACGTATTCAGGACAAAAAATTATAACATCGCAAGCTCCGTCTTCAACAGTTCAAGGAATAGGATTAATTAGACCAGTTTCTGGAACAATAACTTCAAGATATGGAGCAAGATGGGGAAGTACACATAAGGGACTAGATATAGCAACTCCAACGGGAACAACAATTGCGGCAGCTGCATCTGGAACAGTAGTATCTTCAGGATGGGACAGTTATGGATTAGGATATTGTGTAAAAATAAGTCATGGTAATGGAGTTCAAACTGTATATGGACACTGTAGTAAACTATATGTGACGGCAGGCCAAACTGTTTCTCAAGGAGAGGCAATAGCTGCTGTTGGATCTACAGGGAATTCAACTGGACCACATTTGCATTTAGAAATAAGACTAAATGGTGTAGCACAAAATCCACAGTTATATTTATATAAATAAGAAAAGTAATATATTTAGAGGACTTTCAAATAATGCTAAAATAAAAAGGTCAGTTTTTTAACTGGCCTTTTAAAAATATATAATAAAAAGTAATTTTCTATATTATGAAAATGCTTTAATGCAATTTCCTATTGCATTACTTTTAAAGATTATAATACCATACTCAGTTAGCTTTCTTTCAAATATGTCAGAATTAGAAATATGCGTTGCAAATTCTATAATAAAGCAATGAATAGATTTGAATGTGTTTAAATCTAAATTATCTAGAGGCATACAAAAATAATATTTAGAATTATACTTGTATAAAGTAGAGTTTTTCAATTTTATGTATGTAGAATCGTTTAAATTTGATCTTAGGTAGTTACAAAAATCTATGTATTCTTCAAAATTGTTAAATTCATATATAGACAACTTTTTTTCAGAAGTAATACTTTTTCGCCTAGCTTTAACTTTCTTTTTTTGCTCTTTTTCTTGAGAAAAACGTGTAACAGTTAAAACAAATTTACCTTCTGGGACTGCAAGGGCTTCTATCATCAATTTATAATTTTTAGTTTCAAAACCTATTTCTTTTTCTGCTTTATCTAACATATTATAAAACAAATCTTGAGATTCTATTGAATTAGACATAAAGGAATGTAGGTCTATATTATTTTCTTCTAAATCATCTAAATTTAATGTAATTCTAATTTTATTTTCATTAAGTTTTTCAATTTGCAAGTTTAATACCTCCAATTTAAATGTATAAATATATTATAGCATGAATAATTGCTTTTTTAAATAATAAAAATATGGAAATTATTATACCACATTATATTAAAAAAATATTGAAAAAGTTAAACAAATTCCAATTTATACAACAAAAGCCAATAAATCCCTGAAATTACTTGAAAAAACAAGCAATAAAATATATAATATAAAAGTATTTGAATAGGAGGAATTAATATGGCAACAAAAGAAAAAAATATATGGATATTGTTAGTGTTTTTGCTATCAGGACTAGTAATAGGAGGATTACTTGGCGAATTAGCTTCAAAAGTTGATTGGTTATGGTGGCTATCATATGGAGAAAAATTTGGGCTAGCTACTCCTATAGAGTTAGATTTAAGTGTTATTTCAATAACATTCGGGTTAATGTTTAAAATAAACATTGCTAGCATTGTTGGAATGGCAATTGCTATATTTATATATAGAAAAATATAATTTAGGGTTATTCTTAATTAAAAGTGAAGAATTAAAGATAAAAAGTACAAAATTTGCTTTTTGCAAATTTTGATGGGGGCAAGATTTTATTTTGAAAGGATGATAATATGCGATTAAAAATGAAAGAGCTCCCAATATCAGAAAGACCATACGAAAAATTAGAATTATATGGACCAGATGTGTTATCTAATGCAGAACTTTTGGCAATAATAATAAAATCTGGAACAAAAAATGAAAATTCAATTAGTATAGCACAAAGAGTTTTGCAGTTAAATAATTCGATAGACAAAGAAGACTTAAGATTTTTGTGTGACGTATCAATAGAGGAATTTACTAAAATAAATGGAATTGGTAAGGTAAAAGCAATTCAATTAAAAGCTATTGGAGAATTAACAAAAAGAATATCTAAACCAATAAATAGAAAAAATATAAAAATAAAAAATACTAAAGATGTAGCAGAACTATTGATGCAAGAATTGAGATATGAAAAAAGAGAAATTGCAAAAGTTATTATTCTTAATAATAAAAATATAGTCTTAAGAATAATAGATGTATCGTTTGGAGGTACTAATTTTGCAAGTATTGCACCAAAAGAAGTTTTGGCTGAAGCAGTAAAAATGCAGTCACCAAAGATAATACTTGTTCATAATCATCCAAGTGGAGATCCAAAGCCTAGTAAAGAGGATTTTAGAATAACAGACAGAATTTATGAGTGCGCAGACATAATGGGAATAGAATTGCTAGATCATGTTGTTATTGGAGATGGAACATATGAGAGTATTTTATTTGAAAGGAAACGTGAAACATAATGAAATTATTTAGTTTAAAATCAAAAGACATAGGAATTGATTTGGGAACAGCAAACACTTTAGTAACTTTAAAAGGAAAGGGAGTTGTTTTAAAAGAACCATCTGTTGTTGCGATAGATAGAAGAAATGGAAGTATTTTAGCAACAGGATTTGAAGCAAAAGAAATGCTTCGGAAGAACTCCAGAAACAATAAAAGCAGTAAGACCATTAAAGGATGGAGTTATTGCGGATTTTACTGCAACACAATTAATGCTTAAAAATATCGTTTCAAAAGTATGCCAAAGATATAATGCAGGAAGACCAAGAGTCGTTGTTGGAGTTCCATCAGGTATTACAGAAGTAGAAGAAAGAGCAGTAGAGGAATCTGTACTTCGTGCAGGAGCAAGAGAAGTATACCTAATAGAAGAACCTATGGCAGCAGCAATTGGAGCAAACTTAGACGTTGCAGAGCCAACAGGTAATATTATAGTAGATATTGGCGGAGGAACAACAGAAGTAGCTGTAATATCATTAGGAGGAGTTGTAGTAAGTAATTCTTTAAGAATTGCAGGAGATGAACTTGACCAAGATATAATAGATTATATAAAAAAAGAAATGGGACTAGCTATAGGAGATACTACTGCTGAAGAAATAAAAATGGAAGTAGGATGTGCACTTCCACTAATGACAGAAAAAAGCATTGAAGTTAGAGGAAGAGATTTAACTAATGGACTTCCAAGAAATGTTATAGTAACATCAGTACAAATACAAGAAGCTATGAAAGATTCAATAAATGAAATAGTAGAAATAGTTAAGAATACATTAGAAAAAACACCACCAGAACTTGCATCAGATATAGTAGAAAAAGGTATTGTGCTTGCAGGAGGAGGAGCTTTAATTAGGAATTTGGACAAATTACTTAGCCAAAAAACAGGAATGCCAGTATATATAGCAGAAAATCCTTTGGAGTGTGTTGTAAAAGGAACAGGAAAAACTTTAGAGGATTTAGAGAGACTAAAGACTGTATTAATTAACGCAAGAAAACGTAGATAAGATATTACTTTTACAGAAAGGATTAGATAGCAATTGTATAGAAACAAAAAAGTAGGAATAATAGGTATAATTATTACAGTTTTAATACTAATAATATTAGTGTTTACTACAACTGTTAATGTAAATAAGTTCTCTAAGGCAGAAGGATTTTTTAATAAATTAGTTATGCCAATTCAAAATGGACTTACTTATTTAAAAAATAAAATATCTGGAAATAATTCTTTTTTTGAAAACATAGATAATTTAAAAAATGAAAATGAGAAATTAATTGCAGAAAATAATAAATTACAAGAAGAACTAAGAGAACTAGAAATAATAAAAGCAGAAAATGCAACTTTAAGAAGTTATAACAATATGAAGCAAGAATATTCAGAATATACAACAGTTCCAGGATATATAATAAATAAAGACATAAGTAATTTAAGCAATACTATGATAATAAATGTAGGTACAGATGATGGAATAGATGTAAATATGCCTGTAATTACAACAGAGGGATTAGTAGGATACACGATAGCTGTAACAAATAAAACTGCAAAAGTGCAGCCTATAATTGATCCTGCAACTAGTGTAAGCTCGGCAATTAGTACTTCTAGAGATAGCGTAATAGTAAAGGGCATTTTGCGGAAGTACGAATACTTTGAAACTTATGTATATTCCAACTGATGCAGATTTAGTATTAGAGGACTCAATAGAAACTTCGGGTATAGGTGGAATTTATCCTAAGGGAATTTTAATTGGAAAAATAAAAGAAATAATAGAAGCAAAAAATATTACAGACAGATATGCAATAGTAGAAACAGCAGTAGATTTTTCGAAATTAGAAACAGTGTTGGTAATAACAAAATAATATATATAATGTAAAAGAAAAGGAGATATATTATGAATAACGAAATCTATGTAACACCGCTTGCTGGAAGATATCCAAGTAAAGAGATGAACAAAATTTGGTCAAGTGATTCTAAATATTCAACATGGAGAAAACTTTGGGTTGCACTTGCAGAAACAGAAAAAGAACTAGGAATTGATATAACAGATGAGCAAATTAATGAGATGAAGGAAAATGTAAATAACATTGATTATGATGTAGTTGCAAAAAGAGAAAAAGAATGTAGACATGATGTAATGGCACATGTTTATGAATTCGGTACAAAATGTCCAAAAGCAAAGCCAATAATACATTTAGGAGCAACATCTTGTTATGTAACAGATAATACGGATGTAATCTTAATGAGAGAAGCTTTAAAAATTATAAAAGCAAAATTAGTTAATGTAATAAATAACCTAAGAAAATTTGCAGATGAATATAAAGGAACAACTTGCTTAGGATACACACATTTTCAACCTGCACAGCTAACAACAGTTGGTAAAAGAGCAACACTTTGGATGCAAGATTTGCTAGAAGACTTAGAAGAACTAGAATTTGTAGAATCAAGAATGAAACTTTTAGGTTGCAAAGGAACAACAGGGACACAAGAAAGCTTTATGAAATTATTTAAAGATGAAGAAAAAGTAAAACAAATAGATAGAAAAATAGCAGAAAAAATGAGATTTGACAAAGTATATGCAGTATCTGGCCAAACATATACAAGAAAATTAGATTCAATAGTATTAAATTGCTTATCAGGAATAGCAGAAAGTGCATCAAAATTTGCAAATGACATGAGACTTTTACAACACGAAAAAGAATTAGAAGAGCCATTCGAAAAAGGACAAATTGGATCATCAGCAATGGCATATAAAAGAAATCCAATGAGATGTGAAAGAATAAACTCACTTTCAAGACATGTAATGGTACTTTCAAATGATGCAAAAATAACAACTGCAACACAATGGCTAGAAAGAACACTTGATGATTCTGCAAATAAGAGAATATGCGTGCCAGAAAGCTTTTTAGCAACAGATGCAATATTAATTCTTTATGAAAACATATCATCAAATATTGTAGTATATAAAAACGTAATAAAAACAAATATGATGCAAGAACTTCCATTTATGGGAACAGAAGAAATCCTTATGAATGCAGTTTTAAAAGGTGGAGATAGACAAGAACTACATGAAAAAATAAGAGTATACTCAATGGAAGCTGGAAGAGAAGTAAAAGAATTTGGTAGACCAAATGACTTAGTAGATAGAATAGCAGCAGAC
>CAKPJR010000064.1 GCA_934162925.1 uncultured Clostridia bacterium
TGGATATTACGATAATAGTGAAAATTGGAGCGATGTATCATTTTATAAATTAAATCATAATATTGCATTAATAAATTGTGGACTAGAAGGAGCAGAAGCACAGGAGGTTTTAGAATTTATTAAGACTATAAATATAAAATTATAGCACTTGTTCAAAAATTAAGAGCTAAAACAAATTTAATGGTAAGCTGATGAAACAGAAAAGCAAAAAGGAAAAACAACGAGGTGTAATCTTATTCAGATTGCACTGCGTCCTCTCATAAAAGATTTTTCTGATTTTAACATAAATGGATTATTCGAATGTATAGGAGGGTACTAGAGAAATTTACCATTTTTGCAATTTGATAAAGAATATGATATAATAATATTATGTAACATTTGTTATTTCTTGTTTGCACTAATTAGTGTGAGGAAAATTCTCTATCTTTTAGTAATTGCAAAATGAGAAATTGACAGCAATAAAGAATATATTATATTGGAGGAATTAATTATGTTACGGAAATTCGCATGGTGGTTTATCGTTTTTGGACTTAGCTTCTTAGCTCAAAATTTGGGATGGGCTGATCAAGGAACAGCATTTATTTGGCTTGAGTTAGGCGGAATGGCAATTCTTATTGCATTTATTATTATCGTATGCTTGTTTGCAGGAGATGGTCTAGGTGAAAAATTTGGTTTTTCATTTGTAATTGCCATAATTTATGCAATATCATTAGGAATTGTACTTTTTGCAACATGGGGAGCAACCAAGTTGTTTGATATTGATTTCGCAGTTGCTTTCCAAATCATGACTTTTGGCCAATGTTTGTGTGGAAGTGGTTCCAAAAAAGACAAAGACAACTAACAAGCAAAGGGAGAGTAAGTTATGCTCTCCTTTTGTTTATTTTCTAAGGCACTAATATACACAGTATCAAAAGTTCATAGACTAAATCATAATTTGGAAAGTGGATATGACAATGGGTTAATTATAAAAATATTTGGAAAAGAAATATATAATAATGTTCCAAACAATACAAAAGAAATTTATTATGAAGAAACAGAAAAAAATTATTCTAAAACAATTGATAATATTAACATAGAACTAAGCATTCCAAATGACTGGAATTATGAAGAAATATCTCAAGATAAAGAAAACGACTATTATAAGTTTGCATTAAAGTTGTATAAAAACGAAGAAAATAAAAATGCTGTTTTATATTTTTACAATAATCCATTTGGAGTTTGCGGAACTGGAAGAACCGATGAAAAAATACATTTAAATAATGGAACTGAAGCAGTTGTTGGATATTACGATAATAGTGAAAATTGGAGCGATGTATCATTTTATAAATTAAATCATAATATTGCATTAATAAATTATGGACTAGAAGGAGCAGAAGCACAGGAGATTTTAGAATTTATTAAGACCATAAATATAAAGTGAATTTTACAAATTTAGGAAAAAATGTTATAATATAATTAGATACTGTAAAAAGGCAAAATAAACGAAAGTTTGTGGCGCAAAGTCAAAGATCTAAAAGTCCTAAAGCGACTCATGATAGCTTGGCTGCAATAAAGAGGAGGGATTTATATGGAAAAGAAAGAAATGAAACTATGGAAAAAAATATTACTTATTATATTAGTTTTAATTGTAGTATTTGCCATAGTTATATTAAGAAAATATATAATCATAACCACTCTTATAAATGCATCTAAGAATTATGACTCTAAAACAAACTTTATGGCAGAAATGTATACAATCTCAAATGATTCTATAACTTTAAATAAAATATACCATAAAGATGAAGATTTTCTTATGGCAGCACAAACGTATAGCAGTAAAATCTTAAATGAAAGAAAAACGACAGCATATTTAAAAGATAATGAAAAAATAGTAATTATACAATCAGGAGAAGACAAAGTAGCATTGCTAAATGGAAATATTGCACCAATACACATCAGTACAATTAGTGAATTCGATGATATTAAACTTAAAATACCTTTAGCATTTACAGCAAGAATAACAACAGAAAAATGCAATAATAAAGAATGTTATTTAATTGAAGTATCAAAAGACTATAGAATATGGGTAGAAAAGGATACAGGTATAATAGTAAGAGAGATAAATATTGATAATATAACAAACCGAATATATACTTTTGATGAAGTAAAAGATGAAGAAATTATAAAACCAGATGTTTCAGACTGCAAAATACAAGAATAATTTATAAAACAAGCAAGTAGTTATCTAATAATTACTTGCTTTTAATTTATGCCAAAAGGGACGGCAGGCTGTCTGAAAATTAATCAAAAAATGTAGGGGGTGTCGCCCTCGGCGACCCGCAATAGTAGAATTAACAAATATATTGCATTAAAAGAACCTCCAGTCGGCTACGCCGACAGCTCCCTTAGATAAAGGGGGCCAAGATTTGGGCAGACACAGGACCTGCCTCTACATAAACTCTACAATTTAAATTTTGGCCTGAATATTAACTTTTAACATATACAGCATAATAAATAATATGCGTGAAAAGTCCAGTATTTAATTTTTCTATTTTTTTCTGATCCATAATTTTCCCCTTTCAATTAACTAATATCAAAATACTAACAAAAAATGAAGTAACAATTAGTAGAGTTCTCAATTTTACAGTATTCTACTTAAAGTAGAATAACTAATTATTCCAGATTGTATCAAGTTCTTCAGAAGTAATAATTTTTAATGTATAGCATGCATATTCTAACTCTTGCCTTTTTTCAGTTTCGTTTTCAATATTTGATAAATATTGAATCACTGCTTCTTTTCCGCCAATTGCATTATAAAATTCTTTCATTTCATCTTCTGTAAATTTTCGAACTTCCCCTGTTGTAGCATCTCTCATTTTACAGCTTCTTGATAATTCATTATATAAAGACAGTTTTACCATCCTAAAATTTTCATCTACATTTGAACTTTTTAATACTTCAATTGTATCATTAATACTATAAACTTTCATTGGCATATAATAACCTTTATATGCCATTATAATACCAAATAATATCGCTGAAAACACAATTGTAGCAACTACCGCAATAACAATTTTATCCTTACCCATTTTCAGCACCTCCAAAATCATTTACTTTTAATTTCTCTAATTTTTCATTTAATTTCTTTACAATATATTTATCATATTTTCTAACACAAATAACCATAATAGAGTATAATATTGAATATACAATTAAGTAATATGGTCCATATGCTAAAATATAAGTTAATAAATTATTCAAATCTTGACTTGGGTAAATTGCATTATCTAACAGAATTGAAATTGTTATTCTTTGAGTAATAAATGCAATTATTGAAAAAGAAATTAGACCAATAATATAATAAATAAAATATTTTAAAATTAAAATAATCTTTTTCATTTTAAATCCTCCTACTCTCTAAATATTTCATAATTTCTGATGTTCTTCTTCTAGAAACATTTCGCGCTGTATTGTCATCAAGCTTTACAACAATCTTTCCAGTTTCACTCATATCAAATTTCTTTACATGCTTTATATTTACAATGCAGTTTTTAGAAATTCTTATAAAATCTATATTAATTTTCTCTAATTCATATAATCTACCTTTAACTCTATATCTCTTATCTTTTACTACACAATAATTATTCTTTTTATCACTGTAAAACATTACTATGTCAGAATAGTTAACTTCTAGTAATGAGTAATTATCATCCATTACAATGACTTTATTGTTGCAATTTAATTCATAATGGTTTATATAATCAACTAATTTTTTTAGTTCTTTATAATTATCTGAATGTTGAATATTCAAAACTACTTCATTATCATCAAGATTATTATTTTTTATTATATTAATTTTCATTTTATACTACTGTTAATAAGTAACAGCATCTCCTTTCTTTAAATCTATCTATATGAATTTTATATTATTTATATATTGTTTTCAATTATTTTGCGTAAGAGGTAGTATAAATGGATAAGCGGATTAACTCATGATAGCACAATTGCAGAAGACCTTACCCAAGAAACTTTTTATAAGGCAGTAAAAAATAGATACATATAAAGGTGAATGCAGAATATCAGTTTGGCTGTGTCAAATAGCTAAGAATTTATAGATATAGTATTAGTTGTAGATTGAATAGCAGCATTAGAGCTTGTAAAAATCCATAATAGAGAACAAAATAGAATCAAATGGTGTATTGACAAAATACTAAAGTCTATGATTAGATATACTTATAAATGGAGGAAATAATAATGGGGAGACAAATTGAAACAGAAAAAAATGAAGTAAAGAAGAATAAAAAGAAAAAAAGATTTCATATTGGAAGAATAATATTTTTAATAATTATAGTAGTTTGTGCAATTATAGGAATAATATTTGCAAAAAGATTATCTGATTTAAAAGGAAATTGGATGGCAGTATTATTAGGGCATAATAAAGAAACAGTTGAAAACTTAGAAACTTTGCGAATTTTAATTATGGGTGAAAGTACAGGAATGTCTGATACAATAATTGTATGTTATTATAGTCCAAAAACACAAAATGTGTCAATGCTTTCAATTCCAAGAGACACATATGTTACAAATGAAAACTATAAGTATTCGGCATATAATAAAATTAACTCTTTATATTCAGGCGGAAAAACTCCAGAAAAGACTGTTCAAGCTGTAAACGAAATAACTGGGTTAGACATAAATTATTATATATTAGTGGATACAGAAGCACTAATTAAATTAGTAAATTTAATTGAAGGAGTATATTTTGATGTCCCAATTGATATGAACTACGATGATGATGGACAAGATTTACATATACATTTAAAAAAAGGATATCAAAAATTAACTGGAGAGCAAGTAGAGCAAGTTGTAAGATTTAGACATAATAATGATGGAACTTCATATCCACCAGACTATGGAGATGAAGACTATGGAAGAATGAAAACACAAAGAAATATCATTATGGAAATTGCAAAGCAAACTATTAAACTAAAAAATATAACAGAAATTAAAAATATCTTAAACATCATGAAGGAAGAGGTAAAAACAAATGTAAACTTTAATAGCATAATAGACTATGTTCCATATGCAGTAAATGTTGATATGAGCACAATAAAAACTTCGCAACTTCCAGGAGTATCAGAAAATAGAGGAGGATATGGGTGGTTTTTCTACTATGATGAAAACGAGACTAAAAAAATAGTAGATGAATTATTTAATGGAAACTCACTACCAGAATAAAATATAGTATCGAGAGAAAAGACAGTAGTAAAAAGGAAGACATTTATATATGGGAACATATCCATCAATTAAAATAATTAGAACAAATTTGTAACAAAACTTATTAAAAGTACTCTTATAATATAAGGTATATGATATAACAATAAAAAAATATTTTATAAAGAAAGGAGATAAAATGTCAAAACTATTAAAATATATTATAGTAATTGCTTTAATATTAGTCGCAATATTTGTTATTTTAAAATTCACTAATAAAGGAAAAAGTGTGGAGGTTGCAGATAAAGAGGAAGTTCCTAAGAAAGTATTCGAAGAACCTCAATATATGATTTATACAGTCAATGATAAAGAGAAATATAGATTGACAAAAGAAGATACAGAATATGCAGAAATATTGGACAAATTAAATTCTTCAATAGATGAAAACTACAATACAAAAAGACAAACAGTATTATTAGATATAATAGATATTCACAAAGAAGTATATTCAAAGAATGCAGTATTAAGATTAATTTATAGTGATACTTATGAGATAGATATAGTATTCGAAAGGAACAGTGTTTTAGATATTATTTATATAGAAAACAACAAAAAAGATTGTTTCTATGGATTTGATAATAAAGTCCAAGAGGAAATAAAAGAATACCTTGATAATAAATAGTATGTGTAAAAAAGTCCAGTAATTAAGTACTGGACTTTCGGTTATTATATGCATATTACTTTTTTACAAATTCAATTATATTTCCATTTTCTTTTATTAGGTTAATAGAATCACTTTCATTATATTTAGTAATATTAAATATCAAAACTTGTTCTTCTATTTGGCTCAAATCAGGCTTTTTAAGTATTCTTAGTGTATCTGATAATGTATAACTATTTCCTTCAGTATCTTTAACAATATA
>CAKPJR010000065.1 GCA_934162925.1 uncultured Clostridia bacterium
GACGCATTGTTTGTAAAAATTAATAGTGTTATCTTTGAACAAATTAATGAAAAATAAATTTTTCATTAATCCGACAAGGAACGAGAAGGTTTAAGTTCGTAATCCGTTTAACATAGATTAATATAATGCATATATTAAATTTGATTAAATATTTTAACTTACAAGAACATATATTGTTCTTTTTTTTATTCTCCTGAATACAAATTAGGTATAAACTTTTAGGAGGAAAAAATGAACAGAAGATATGAATATAAAAGAAAACAATCTAAAATTAAAGAATTAATAGTATCTCACTTAGAAAACAACATAAAAGAATATACTATAATAAGCATTATATTTTTTATAGGAATTATAATAGGAATTATATTTATTAATAAGACATCAGAAACACAAATTTCTGAAATAAATAATTATATATACACATTCGTACAAGATTTGAAAAATGATAGTAATATAAATGAATTACTATTATTAAAAGATTCACTAAGGAAAAATTGTGTACTAGCTATATTTTTATGGTTTATGGGATCTACTGTAATAGGAATATCTATTGTATATATAACAATTTGCTTTAGAGGCTTTTGTTTGGGATATACGATTTCTTCAATTATTTCAAGTTATGGACTTGGTAAGGGGATTTTATTTTTGTCTTCAACAATTCTTTTACAAAATATATTATTTATTCCGTGCATAATAGTTTTAGCAGTTAGTGGAATGAAATTGCACAACTCAATAATGAAAGATAAAAGAAGAGAAAATATAAAATTAGAAATTTTAAGACATACTATTATTTCTTTATTTATATTATTTATCTTGATTTTTTCTTCATTTGTAGAGGTATATGTGTCAAAGAATTTATTAATAAGCATTGTAAAGTATCTATAAGAAAATACAAATTACTTATAAAATAATAAAAAAGATTGCTTTTTGTTATTTAAAACTATATAATAAATAAGAAATTTATTATATGGAGGTTATAACGTTGAGAAAGTATTTTGGAACAGATGGAATTAGAAGAATTGCAAATACAGAACTTACACCAGAATTAGTATATAAAGTGGCGAAAGCAGGAGCGTATGTGCTATCAAAACACTCAGATCATGCACCAACAATTTTAATAGGAAGAGATACGCGACTTTCTGGAACTTTAATAGAAAGCGCTATGACAGCAGGCTTTTTAAGTTATGGTGCTAATGTGAAATTATTAGGAGTTATGCCAACACCAGCAGTAGCATATTTGACCAAAAAATTAAAAGCAGATGCAAGTGTTGTAATATCTGCATCACATAACACGTTTGAATTCAATGGAGTAAAATATTTTAGTAATAAAGGAATGAAAATATCTGATGAAATAGAAGAAGAAATAGAAGAAGTTATGGATTCACGGAAAAATTGATGAACTTAATGCTGTACATAATAAAATAGGAGTATCAGAGGACGGTACATATTTAATAGATGAATATGTATGCTTATTTAGAAGAATATTTGAAGATAATATAGAAGAACATTTAAGGGATGATTTTGTTGTAGGATTAGATGTGGCAAATGGAGCAACATATAAAGTAGCAGAAGAAGTATTTAAAAAATTAGGTATAAAATATAAAATAATAAACAATAATCCTGATGGAATAAATATAAATGAAAATTGTGGATCTACTCATTTAGAAGGATTAAAGCAATTTGTAAAAGATAATAATCTAAGTTTAGGAATTGCGTATGATGGCGATGGAGATAGATGCTTAGCAGTAGACGAAAACGGAAATGAAATAGATGGAGATATTCTTCTTGCAATATTCTCAAAATATCTACAAGAAAAAGGAAAATTGAATAAAGATACATTAGTAGCTACTATAATGAGCAATATGGGATTGAATAAATTTGCTGAAACAAATAACTTAAATTTAAAGCAAACCAAAGTTGGAGATAGATATGTATTAGAAGAAATGTTAAAAAATGGATATAATTTAGGAGGAGAACAATCAGGACATATAATTATGCTAGATTATAATCCAACTGGAGATCGGAATATTAACTTCTTTAATGTTAATACAAATTTTATTAGAAAAAAATGTTTCATTATCAGAACTTTGTGGTATAATACAAATATATCCACAGGTTTTGCTAAATGCAAAAGTTAACAGCAACAAAAAGAATAATTATAAAGATGATAAAGAGATACAAAATAAAATTAATGAAATAGAAAAAGAATTCTCAAATGAGGGAAGAGTTGTAATAAGACCTTCTGGGACAGAACCATTGATAAGGGTTATGATAGAAGGTAAAGAACAAGAATATATAACTAAAAAAGCTAAAGAAATAGCAGAATTAATAGAAAATAGGTTAAAATAAGGGAAAAACCCTAATAAAATACAAAGGAGGAAAAAACATGTACATTTTTGATGTAACAAACCCAATGACATTAGTATTATTACTTGCAGCTACAGTTCTTTTAATATTTTTAGGAAAGGAAATTAAAAAACCACATGCTCCAGCAATTGCATTAATATTCTTTTTAATATTAGTAGTAATTCACAGTGTACAAATGACGATGATACCAGAAGTAAATCATGATGAAATTCGTTCTACATTATTAGGATGCTTAAGTGTAGACTTAATAATGATATTTATAACATTTTTTGGATATTTATGGGTTGACGATATTGCAGCAAGATTTTATAAAAAGAAAAGTATTGACAATAGTTTAGATTGGTTTTGGAATAAAGTTTAGTAAACAACAAGCAAAATAGCAGGTTTTAAGGAATTAAAACTTGCTATTTTAGTATGGTTATGATAAAATTTGATATTATATTATTAACAATGGAGGAATAATTAATGAGTAAAAATATTTTAATAGGTGGAGCTTGGCCTTATGCAAACAATTCTTTACACTTAGGACATTTAGCAGGTCTAATATCTGGTGATATTTTAGCACGTTATCATAGAATAAAAGGAGATAATGTACTTTATGTATCTGGTACAGACTGCCATGGAACTCCAATAACAGAAAGAGCAAAAAAAGAGGGAAGAACAGCAAAAGAAATAGCAGAGCAATATCACGAGGAATTTTCTAAAACTTTCAAAGCAATGGATTTTTCTTATGATTTATATTCAAAAACAGAAACAGATTATCACGCTAAAAAAGTTCAAGAGATATTTAAAAAACTATATGATAATGGATATATATATGAAAAAATTGAACCACAAGCATATTGCGAAAAATGCAATAAATTTTTACAGGATAGAGAAATACAAATTAAATGTCCAGAGTGTGGCGAAATAACAAAAGCAGATCAATGTGATAATTGTGGACATACTCCAACAGTGGAGGAATTAAAAGATGGTGTTTGCTTAGTTTGCGGAAGCAAAGCTATAGAAAAAGACAACAAAAATTTATATTTTGCTTTATCTAAATTTCAAGATATTATCCAAGCAAACACAGATAAATGTAAACAGTTTTGGAGATTAAATGCAAGAAATGAAACAGAAAAATATTTAAAACAAGGATTAAAAGATAGAGCAGTAACAAGAGATTTAGACTGGGGAATAGAAATACCTCTTCCAGGATATGAATCTAAAAGAATGTATGTATGGATAGAAGCTGTACTTGGATATTTAACGGATACAATGAAGTTAGCAGAAGAAAACGGATTTAGCTGGGAAGACTTTTGGAAAGAAGGCCATAATAATAAAATATATATGTGCCATGGAAAAGATAATATTGTATTCCACAGTATAATTTTTAATGGATTGTTGGCTGGACTAGAGGACAATTTCCATTTGGTAGATGTAATAGTTTCTACAGAATATTTAAATATAAATGATGAAAAAATATCAAAAAGCAAAGGAAATGGCATTACAGCTCTAGAAATGTTAGAGAAATATAATACAGACTCATTAAGATTCCATATTATAAACAATGGACCAGAAAAGAAAGATACAAACTTTACAATTGAAGAATTTGAAAGAACACACAATAACGAAATATTAAATAAATTTGGAAACCTAGTAAATAGAACATTAAGATTTAAAGAATTAACACAAATACCAAATGGTAAATTAGATGAACAAGCAAAAGCAGAGATAGAAAAAACATACAAAGAGGTTTCAAACTTAATAGAAAACCTAGAATTTAGGGCTGCAACTGAAAAAGTTATGGAGCTTGTAGAATATGCAAATAAATTTTATGATGAAAGTAAACCTTGGATTCAAAAGAAAGAAGATATAGAAGGATTTAATAACACAATATATACATGTGCAGTAATTATAGCAAACTTATCTAATTTATTTGAACCATTTATGCCAAAAGCATGCAAAAAAATAAGAGAATACTTGAAAATACAAAATCCACAATGGACTTTTACATCAATAGAAGATGGCATAAAATTAGAAAATATAGAACCATTATTTAGTAGAATATAAATAAACTATTGAAAAGAATATAAAAATCATGCTAAAATAAAAGCATGATTTTTATATTGTGAAGGTGAAGAAAATGAAAGATACAATAATAATAGTAGAAGGACCACAAGGGGCTGGAAAAACAACATTTACAAACTATTTAAGAGAAAAAATGAGTGCAACAGATTTATATAGATTAACAGGAATAAAAGATAAAACTGAAGAAGGTCACAAAAAAATAGAAAAGAAATATCTAAAATTATTAGAGTATATAGAAGCATGTGAAGATGTGAATATGATTTTTGATAGAACATTTTTTACAGAAGAAATATATGGCAGACTAGGGTATAAGCCATATTCTTTTGATGACACATATAAAATGCTATTAGAAAAACTAGACAATTTAGACTTTAATATATATTTAGTAATTCTATATTTAGAAGATACATCAGTATTTGAAAAACGTATAAAAAGGGATAAACATCAATATCAGGCATTTAATGTAGAAAGTAGCATAAAACAACAAAACGAATACTTAAAACTAGCAGATGAAGTAGAAAAAGATGCAAAAAATATTAAAGTAATAAGATTTAATGCAGACAATAATGAAACATTTACAAAACAAATAGATGAACAATTTGGATATTTATTTAAATAAAGGATGGTTATGGAAAAGATAGGATTCTTTGGAGGATGCTTTAATCCTCCAACAAATATACATATAGAATTAGCTAATAATTTAATAACAACTAAAAAATTAGATAAAGTTATTTTTATTCCAGTAAATGATACATATATAAAAAATGGATTAATATCAGCAGAGCATAGATTAAATATGTTAAAGTTAGCAATAAAAGATTATAAAAATTTAGAAGTAGATGATATGGAAATACAAGAAAATAGAAAATTGTTTGCAGTAGATGCATTTGAACTTATTAAGCAAAAGTATTCTAAAACTTGCGAACCTTTTTTTATAATGGGGTCAGATAATTTTGAAAAAATGATTAATTGGAAAGATTATAGCAAAATAAAAGACCAGCAATATATAGTTATAAAAAGAGACAAAAATGAAATTTCATCAACGCAAATAAGAAAAATGATAGCAAATAATAATAATGAAGTACAAAAATATTTATCAAAAGAAGTATATGAATATATAAAGAAAAATGAATTGTATAAATTGTAATTTGTTTAATTTTTCTAAATAATTTACTTGCACAAATTACAATTTATCTAAATCAAATCAATTCAAAAAAGGAGAAATAAATTGAAGAACTTACAAGAAGCACAAGAAGAAGCAAATAAATGTTTAAATTGCAAGGTACCAATGTGCCAAAAGGGATGCCCTATAAGCACAAATATTCCGCAGTTTATAGAACAAATAAAAAATGGCAATCTAGAAGAAGCATATAAAATATTGCAAGAAAACAATATTATGAGTGACATATGTTCTAATGTTTGCCC
>CAKPJR010000066.1 GCA_934162925.1 uncultured Clostridia bacterium
AATCCATTCGCAACGTTTTTTCCATTTTTAATATTTTAATTTTTCTAAATAATTTACTTGCACAAATTACAATTTATAAAAAAGGAAGAATTTATATGAAATCAAAATATGCAGATTTAAAGAATGAAATAAATCTAGAAAAAATAAGAGAAGCGGCTGATTCTATTAAAAATGGAGAATTGGTTTTATTCCCAACTGAAACTGTCTATGGAATTGGAGCGAATGCTTTAGATGAAAATGCTGTAAGCAAAATATTCAAAGCAAAAGGAAGAGCTGGAGATAATCCATTAATTGTACATATTTCTAATTTGGACATGCTAGGAAATTTAGTGCAAAATATTGGCGAAGTAGAAAAAAAACTAATGGAAAATTTTTGGCCAGGACCTTTAACAATTATATTAAATAAAAAAGAATGCATTCCATATAATGTAACAGCAAGGTTAGAAACAGTTGGAATAAGATTTCCAAGTAATAAAATAGCACAGGATTTAATAGAGTTTTCTAATTTACCTATTGCGGCACCAAGTGCAAATATATCTGGAAAACCTAGTGGAACAAAAATAGAAGATATAATAGGAGAATTAGATGGAAAGGTTGATTATATATTAGATGCAGGAATAACAGATATAGGTGTAGAATCAACAGTAATAAGAGTTGTGGATGATATTGTTCATATATTAAGACCTGGAAAAATAACAAAAGAAGATATAGAAAAACTAGGCATAAAAGTAGAAGTAGAAAAACAAATAATGGAAGAATGCAAACCCGATGAAAAGGTAATGTCTCCAGGAATGAAATATAGGCATTATGCACCAAATACAAAGTGTTTATTAGTGTATAGTAGTGACAATGAAAAACTTGTAAATAAAATAAATGAAGAAATAGAACTAGAAAAAAATATATTGGTGTTAGGAAGAACAAGTAATTTAGAAAAATATAAAACAAAAAATAAGTTGGATATGGGAGAAACACTAGAAGAAATAAGCCAAAACATTTTTACCCTTTTAAGAAAAGTAGATTCTTATAACGTAGATTTAGTAATTATTGAAGGCGTAGAGAAAAAAGGATTGGGACTTGCAATAATGAATAGGTTAATTAGAGCATGCGAGCATAATTATATAGAAATTTAGAAAATCATGCATACATTAAAAAATAGCGTTGACAACCAATAGGTTTTAAGATATAATATAAAAAGTTTAAAAATCCCACAAGTTTAAAAACTTGCTAATTGTGAGGGGAGGGAAATAAAAGTGTCAGAAATAAAAGTTAATAATGGTAATATAGAAGACGCATTAAAAAGATTTAAAAGACAATGCGTAAGAAACGGTGTTTTGCAAGAGGTTAGAAAAAGAGAACACTATGAAAAACCTAGTGTAAAAAGAAAGAAAAAATCAGAAGCAGCAAGAAAAAGAAAATTTTAAAAGTATTAGAGGTGGAAGTTAGGAGGAAAACTTTCATCTTTTTGTTTTATATATACTGAAACTTTCAATTTTATAAACAAATATAAAAAGTAGAGAAAAGATTGAAAATTTTCAGATTTGTTCTATACTAGGAAATTTCTCATTTCCTAGTATAGAAAATGCTATAATCGCTATTGCCTTTGAGATTTCCTCATTACATTCGGAAACTCAAATCGGCGAGAACAAAGGGCGACTAAAGTCGCCTTGTTCTAAAATATTAAAGGAGGAAAAAATATGTTAAAAGAAAAGTTGATGGAAGATTTAAAAGAGGCTATGAAGGAGAAGCAAACTTTAAGAAAAAATGTTGTTCAAATGATAAGAGCAGCAATTCTTCAGGTGGAAAAGGATAAGCAAATAGAATTAGAAGATAATCAAATACTAGAAATAATAGCTAAAGAGGCTAAAAAAAGAAAAGATTCTTTAGCAGATTATGAAAAAAGCGGAAGAGAAGATTTAATTAATCAAGTTAAAGAAGAAATAGAAATAATATCAGAATATTTGCCAAAACAATTAACTAAAGAAGAAATAACAGAAATAGTAAAACAAGTAATAGAAGAAACAGGAGCAACAAGCATAAAAGATATGGGAAAAGTAATGAAATCTGCCAAAGAAAAAATGGGAGCAACAGCAGATGGAAAAACTATAAACGAAGTGGTAAGAGAACTGTTAAATTAAAAACCGGAAAGAATAAAAACTAAATATTGAGGGAAGAATACAAATATCGTTATACGAGGAGGAAAAATATGTCATATACAATTAAAGAGATAAAACAGGGAATAAAAGTACACTGTATAGAAACTAAAAAATTCAAAACAAATTTAATGACTGCTGTAATAACATTACCATTAAATAGAGAAAGGGTTACTTTTAACAGTGTAATACCAGCAGTTTTAAAGAGAGGAACTGAAAATTTAAAAACACAAGAAGAAATTGCAAAAAAATTAGAAGAAATGTATGGTGCAGAATTTGATTGCGGAATAGAAAAAATCGGAGATAATCATGTACTTAAATTTTATTTAGAAACTCTTAATGATAACTTTATACCTAAGGACTATAAAGAGAACCTTACTGCCGAAAGCATTAATTTATTATTAGATATAATATTTAATCCATATACTGAAAATAATAAATTTAAGGAAGAATATGTAGAAGCAGAAAAGAACAATATTAAATTATTAATACAAGCAAAAATAGATAACAAAGATGCATACGCATTAAATAGTTGTATAGAAGAAATGTATAAAGGAAAACCATATGGATTATACAAATATGGATATATAGAAGACTTAGAAAAAATAAATGCACAAAACTTATATGAATATTATAAAGAAATTATAGAAAAAGCAAAGATTGATATATTCTTTTCAGGAGATATAAATGCTAAAGAAATAGAACAAGAAGTAGAGGAAAACTGCAAAATAAAAGAACTTGTGGGTAGAGATGCGAAAATCATAGTAAACAAAGAAGAAAAACAAAAACAAGAAATCAAAAATAAAGAAGATAAAATGGATGTAACACAAGGGAAATTAGTAATAGGCTTAGATGTAAACTATACAGGCGAAGATGTGAAATTTCCAATATCAATATATAATGTAATATTAGGTGAAAGTGCAACATCAAAATTATTTCAAAATGTTAGGGAAAAAGCAAGTTTGGCGTATACAGCAAGATCAAACTATGTAAGACAAAAATCAAATATATTTATTAGATGTGGAATAGAAATAGAAAATTTTGATAAGGCACTAGAAATAATAAAGAAACAATTGGAAGACATGAAAAATGGTGATTTCACAGAAGAAGATTTAGAAAATGCGAAAAAATATATGATATCTGGAATTACATCTATTCAAGATGAGCAAGACTCTGAGGTTACTTATTATATAGGTCAAGAACTATCAGAAAAATCCACAACATTTGAAGAATATGCAAAAAAAATAGAAGAAGTATCTATGCAAGATGTAAAAGATGTTGCAAACAGCATAGATATAAATACAATATATTTTTTAAGAAATTAACGATTCTAGGGACTGTCCCTCTTTTGTTGGATAACAAAAGGGGACTGTCCTGAATCGTAAACAAAATCTGTCGCAAACGTTGTAGGGGCGATTTTAATCGACCGCATTCAAGAATTTACCCTAATATTAATTTGTTCGGGCAGACACAGGGCCTGCCCCTACGTTAATTAAATAAGATAATATTTTAATTTTTTAAACAATATAAAAAAAGGAGAGAGAAACTAATGCAAATCATAGAAAATTTACAAGTTAAAGAAAAATTATATATAGAGAAACTAGAAAATGGCTTAACTGTTATGATTATTCCTAAAACAGGTATTAGAAAAAAATATGTAATGTGGGCAACACATTATGGGTCAATAGACAACAAATTTGTAATACCAGGAGAAGAGAAAGCAACAGAAGTACCAGATGGAATAGCGCATTTCTTAGAGCATAAAATGTTTGAACAAGAAAACGGAACAAATAGCTTAGATGTTCTAACAGCTTTAGGAGTTAATGCAAATGCATACACAACAACAAACTATACAACATATCTATTTGAAGCAACAGATAATTTTTATAAAGCACTAGATGAACTTATGGATTATGTGCAACACCCATATTTTACAGATGAAAATGTAGAAAAAGAAAAAGGAATAATAGCTCAAGAAATAAATATGTATAATGACTATCCAGACTGGGAAGTGTACATGAATGCACTAAAATGTATGTATAAAAATAATCCAATAATAATAGATATAGCAGGAACTGTGGAATCTATACAAAAAATAGATAAAGATATTCTATATAAATGCTATAATACTTTTTACAATCCATCAAATATGCTTATGTGTTTTTGCGGAGATTTTAATCCAGAAGATTTAATTAAAGAAGTAAAAAATAGATTAGTAGAAAAGAAACCTCAGGGAGAAATAAAAAGAATATATCAAGAAGAACCAGCAAACATTGTAGAAAAGCGAAAAGAACAAACAATGGAAGTAAGTATGCCATTATTTGTTATAGGAATAAAAGATAAATTAGAAAAAGAAAACATAGTAAAAAAGCATATTGCAATAGAAATATTATTAAATATGCTTATTGGAAAAAGCTCAGATTTATACAAGGATTTATATCAGGAAGAACTTTTAATATCAGAGCCATTTTTAGAATATGAATTTGGAGAAGACTATGCACATGTTGCAATATCAGGAGCTTCAAAAAATCCAGATAAGATATTAGAGAAATTATTAGAGCAAATAAACAAAATGAAAAAAGAAGGAATTAAAGAAGAAGACTTTAATAGGATAAGAAATATGCTTTATGGAAATGCTGTAAAAGAATTCAACAGTGTTTCAGATATTGCTAGAATGTTTGTTACAGACTATTTTAAAGGAATAAATAGTTTTGATTATTTAGAAACATACAAACAAATTACTATGGAATATGCAAAACAAGTTTTAGAGGACACTTTTAAAGACGAAAATACTGTAATATCAATAATAAAAGGAAAATAATAATGAATGTAATAACATTTCCAGATTTAAATTTGCAATTTAATATAAACAGAATAGCATTATCTATAGGTGATATAAGAATCTATTGGTATGCTATTCTTATGACATCTGCATTTGTAATTAGTTTACTAATTTATAAATTAAAGAATGGAAAATTTGAAATAAAGTTTAGTGACATTTTAGATTTAGCACTTTTAGTAATACCAATATCCATTGTATCTGCAAGGTTATATTATATATTATTTAATCTAGAATATTATGTGGAAAATCCTACGCAAATATTCAATCTAAGAAGCGGAGGGCTTGCTATATATGGTGGAATAATAGGAGGAGCGGTAACTTGCTATATATTCTGCAAAAAAAGAAAAATAAATTTATTAAACCTGCTAGATTACATAGTGCCCTGTTTAGCACTTCGGACAAGCAATAGGTAGATGGGGAAACTTTATAAATCAAGAAGCTTATGGATACGAAACAAATCTTCCTTGGAGAATGGGAATATATGAAGGGGCTAAATATATAGAAGTTCACCCAACATTTTTATACGAGTCTATAGCGACATTTCTAATATTCATAATATTAACTATATTATCAAACAAACGAAAATTTAAAGGACAAATAACGCTTGTATATTTAATAACATATTCATTTGCGAGAATGATAATAGAAGGATTAAGAACAGACAGTTTAATGCTTGGCAATATAAGAATATCACAACTATTGTCTTTAATAATATTTGTAATTTCAATAATAGTTTATATAAAAAAGAATAATAAAAATTGAAATTTGTAAAATGGATGTGTGAGGTGGGAAGTTGGATTCGTAGGGGCGGGCCCTGTGTCCGCCCAAACTGTAATTAAGGGGCAGACACAGGGCC
>CAKPJR010000067.1 GCA_934162925.1 uncultured Clostridia bacterium
ATAGAACAGCAGCAGATGTAAGACATGTATTTGATAAAGCAGGAGGAAATTTAGGAACAAGTGGCTGTGTTTCATATATGTTTAACAAAAAAGGTGTTATTGTTATTGATAAAACAAAAACAGATTTATCTGAAGATGAACTAATGCTACTAGCTTTAGATAACGGAGCAGAAGATTTCAATGTAGAAGAAGAATGCTATGAAATTATAACAGAACCATCTGATTTTACTACAGTTAGAGAAGCTTTAGAAGGAGAAGGATTAGAATTTGTAGAAGCAGAGGTTCAAATGATTCCTACAACATATGTTTCATTAGACGAAAAGGGATGCGAGAGAATGCAAAGACTAATAGATAACCTAGAAGATTTAGACGATGTAATGGATGTATATCATAATTGGGAAGAATAAAAGAAGCCCCTCTCAAAATATTTGAGAGGGGTTTTCTATTGCAAAATTATTATAACATGCTTTTATTAAAAACACAATCAAACAATTATTAGCTTTTTAGTATAGTCTAAATTGGCTTTTGAATCATATTCATATCCCAGAGTATAAATATTAGAAGCTAAAATATCTTTTGAAAGCATTGCTTCTAAGGTTTTATTTGAATTTGTATCTACAAATTTTTTTACAGAAGTTATAACAGGGTATTTAAATTTTTTGTTGCCCATTTCAGATAAAAGATTTTTTCCTCTTTCACTTATTCCTAAAACCCTAATATAAGGTTTAATTTTATAAGAATCCAGAATGTCTTTTTTTGTTATATTTAATAAAGCATATAATAAGATTCGTTGTATTCTAGAACGAGTATATCTTTTTGATTTGATGTTATTTATTAAATCTTCCAAATTATTACAAGAGTTAGCTGCATTTTTTATAGAGTTTTCTAGACCCTCGCAAACATCTTGAAGATTTGCAATTTCATCTATATTCATTTTTCTTAAAGTAAATATTATTTCTTTTTCAAAGGCATTAATACCAGTTATGGTTTTTCCATATTTAATATTTGAAGATAAAATATTAAAAGATTCTTTTGGAACTAATCTTTTTATATCATTATTGTTTTGAATTAAATTTCTTATTGCTGTAGCACTAGCAAATCTTCCATTAGCATCCATATCATTGTAGCCTGTACCAATTCTTTTTATAGTTATAGGCAAGATTTTACTTTTATACTTTTTAATGGACTTTAAATATTCTATTGCAAGTATATTATTTGGAGAAGACAGAATATTAGAATATCTTCTTATGTCATTTAAATAAAACAATATTGCATTTTCTCTAGCTTTTGGATAAGACAAGCCTTTATCAAGCTCATGATTCAAAATAGTCAAATACTCTTTTGGCTCATTATAAAATATATCTGCAAACTCATTTAGTATAGATAAATTTCCGAACTTCGCTACCAAAAGACAATGTAACATCATCAAATGCACTTAAAAGTTTAATTGCACCCTGAGCAAAGTTTTCTGCACTAGATAAACTATAAACTGTAGGTAATTCTATAACCATATCAAAACCACATTTTATAGCAATTTCCGCTTTAGACCATTTATCAATCAAAGAAGGTTCTCCTCTTTGGCAAAAATTACCACTCATTATACAAACAGAATAATCTGGGTTTACTAATTGCTTTGATTTTTTTAATTGATAAAGGTGACCATTATGAAATGGATTATATTCAGATATAATTCCTAGGATTCTGCTCATTATTTTACTCCTATATTATTGCAAATTTTATTTATTTGTTGATATAATATCATAAAAGATAAAAAAAGACAAATAGGTAATTTGTTTAGTTCCGGGTGAATTCAGGACAGTCCTCAAAATCCCCAGGTTTGGCGATTTTGAGGGACAGTCCCTAGAATTCCCCCTCACACAAATTACAATTTCTTAAAGATAAAGAAAGGAACAAAAATGGACAAAGTTATAATTTATACAGATGGAGCATGTTCTCGGAAATCCAGGACCAGGAGGATGGGGAGCAATACTTATGTTTAATGATATAAAAAAAGAAATAAGTGGTGGCAGAAAAGATACTACAAATAATGTAATGGAAGTTACTGCTGTAATTGAAGCTTTAAAGCTATTAAAAAGAGAATGTGAAGTAGAAGTGTATAGTGATAGTGCATATGTAGTAAATTGCTTTAATAATGGCTGGATATATAATTGGATAAAAAACAATTGGAGAACTTCTGGAAAAGAACCAGTAAAAAACAAAGAATTATGGCAAGAACTATATGCTTTAACAAAAAAACATAAAGTAAAATTTGTAAAAGTTAAAGGCCATAGTGACAATGAATTTAATAATAGGTGTGATGAACTAGCAAGGGGAGAAATAAGTAAACAATAAACTGTTACCAAAAAATTACAAAAGAATAACATTTATATTACAATATTGAAATAAGTTATAATTTTACATATAATAAAGAGGATTAAGAAATATGGAGGAGAGCTATGGAAAAATCGATTTCAGAACATATATTGTCAGAAAAAGAATTTGGTAAAAAAATTGAATTAATGAATGTATTAAAAGAAAAAGAAGGAATATTTTTCGATAATACAGTAATATTTAAAGCTCTAATTACCAAGATGTTTATAGATGTTATGGATATAGAAGTAGATGAAAATGAGGTAGTAACAGCAATGATGCTATGCCAATGTAAAAAAATCAATAATGCTCAAGATATAGAAAAAATAAAATCATATGCAAAAGATAGTGCCAAGTTTCTAGAAGAATTAGGGTTTAAAAAGGATTTTTGTTTATTGTGCGAACAACATAATAGATATAGTAATAATTACCCAAGAAAAAAAGAAAGTGACATATTAGAGTTAATAGATCAATTTGGAGGAATGCTTTTAGATAGACCAGAAAGAGTTGCGTTTCCAATAGAAGAAGCACTAATATTGTTAGAAAGCAGAAATTTAAAAGGTTGTAACAATATATATTTAGAGGATTTTAAAAAATTTATTAACATAGCAAAGGAGATAAACATATGATAGATTTTTATAAACATAGTCTTTTATCAATTCTTGGGAAAAATGCTGGTTCAATGTCAGAAATAGAATATCCAAGAGAAATTTTAAGTAACTACGATATGTATTTAAAAAAGTTGATAGAAAAGAAAAAAGATATAGAACAAAATGGTGGGAATAATAACACGGAAATATATTTATAAAGGATGGAATAAAAAAATGTACGAAGTTTTTGCAGATTTACACGTGCACATAGGAAGAAGTGAAAATAACAAACCAATAAAAATAACAGCGGCAAGAAGCCTTAATTTTGCAAACATTGCAAAAGAATGTAGAGATAGGAAAGGAATAGATATAGTAGGAATTATAGACTGTGCATCACCATATGTAATAGAAGATATAGAGAATTTTTTAAAAACTGGCGAGGCATATGAAATAAAAGATGGCGGAATAATATATAAAGATAAAGTATGCATAATTTTAGGAAGTGAAATAGAAACTTCAGAAAAAGGCCTAAATGGACATTGTGGAAGTGCTCATAATTTATGCTATTTTCCACATTTAGAAGATATAAAAGGTTTTTCGAAAGAGATGAGTACACACATTAAGAATATTACATTAAGCTCTCAAAGAGCAAACATTTCTGCATATGAGTTAATTGATATAGTAGAAAAATATAATGGAATTTTAGTGCCAGCACATTGTTTTACTCCACACAAAAGTTTTTATGGAAATTGTACAGACAGATTAGAAAAAATATTTAAAGAAAAATATTCTAAAATACCTGCAATAGAATTAGGCTTAAGCTCCGATACATTTTTAGCAGATACTATTTCAGAATTAGAAACAAAAACGTTCTTAACTAATTCTGATGCGCATTCATTACCTAAAATAGCTAGAGAATATAATAAAATGTTGGTAGGAGATATAAGTTTCAATGAACTATTAAAGGCCTTAAATAATGAAGATGGAAGAAAAATTATAACAAATTATGGATTGGATCCAAAGCTTGGTAAATATCACAGAACATATTGCGAAGTTTGTGGCAAAAATATACCAGGAAATGCACCTGTAACAGTATGTAATACATGCGATAGTAAAAATATAACAATGGGAGTGTACGATAGGATAGAAATAATAAAAGATAAAGAAAAAACAAAAAGTCCAGAGATTAGACCAGAATATGTTTACCAAATACCACTTACATTTATTCCAGGACTTGGAAAGAAAACAATAGACAAACTATTGGATAATTTTGGAACTGAAATGAATATATTGCACAAACTAAGTAAAGATGATTTGGAAGCAGTTGTAGGAGAAAAAACAGCAAATAGTATAATTTCAGCAAGAGAAGGAAAAATGACAATACAAGCAGGTGGTGGAGGAGTTTACGGACAAGTTAAAGCTTGCTAGAATGAAAAGTAAAAGACAATAAGTTTTCTAGATAATGTAAATTTAATCTACGAAAATTGTAGGGCGAATTTATTCGACCGCACTTCAAAGAATTTATTAAAAAATAAGAAAGGGGAATTCAAATGAAAAAGGAAATAAGTAACAAAAAAGCAGTGATTGCACTGATAGTAATAGCTTTATTGCTAGTAACTTTAGGAATGGTGTATGCAAATTTTTTTGCAAATAAAAAAGAAAGCAATGATATACTAGAAGGAGAAAAAGTAATTCAAAATGAAAATAAAAATAATGAGACAGTAGCAAAGAAAAAATATTCAGAAGATATACAAACAATTGCAACACTAGAAGATGAAATAACAACAAATAGTGTATGGTGCGGAACATTTCAATTGGTATGGAATGATATGGTTAACAATGTAGTAAAACAAAATGTAGTATTCACACCACAAGAAAAAATAGTAGAGAACTTAAACAAACAAACTTTTAAAGAAGACCAGCTTTCAGAAAAAGATTATTATAAAGTATATGATTTATTAACATTAGAATTAAAAGAAAAAATAGAAAAAGGAATTAAAGAAAAATTTAATGAGAAAAGTGATATATTAGACAGCATAGATTGGTCAGGAGTTCCTAAAGATGCTTCACGGATATACAGATAATTATAAGAAATATCTATTCTATACAATGTTAAAAAAAGAGTTTAATTTTGAAAATGACTTTGATGAATTAGACAATGGAACATTTGGAACAAAGTATAATGACATAAAATACTTTGGAATAAATAAAGACTCAGATTCAAAGTTATATAATCAAGTTGAAGTGCTATACTATAATTCTGAAAGTGATTTTGCAGTTATACTAAATACAAAAGAAGGTGAGCAAGTAATACTATGTAGAGGAGCAGAAGGTGAAAATTTTGCTACAACATATAATAACATAATGGAAAAAGCAAATGCATATAAAGGAAACAAAAAATTTACAGAAGATGATTCCTTAAAAGTTCCAAACATAAAATTTAATACTAAAAAAGAATTTGAGAAATTATGTAATAAAGAATTTATTGCTAAAGATGGTGATAAATGTAGAATAGAACAAGCAATACAAACAATAGAATTGGAAATGGATAAATCAGGAGGAAAAATAAAAAGCGAAGCAGCTATAGTAATGGTAAAAGAAACAGCTATGATGCCTGTTGTAGAACAAAGATATTTTTACTTAAATGATGAATTTACAATGTTCTTAAAAGAAAAGGATAAAGATATGCCATACTTCGCAGCAAATATAGAAGACATAACTTTATTTCAATAAATTACAATTCACATAAGTAAATCATTTTCTACGAAAGCGACATGACCGAGCAATTTTTGGAATTGTTCATATTTTAATTTTTGTTAGATTAATAATATAAGATAACATATTAATTTTAAAAACAATGGTCTC
>CAKPJR010000068.1 GCA_934162925.1 uncultured Clostridia bacterium
CGGGGTGTAGCTCATTTGGTAGAGCGCGTGGTTTGGGACCATGAGGTAGCACGTTCGATTCGTGTCACCCCGACCACCTTTTAAAAAGGTAAAGTGCAGTAATAGCAAGTCATTCAAGACTTGCTATTTTTATATGTTATTCAAAAAAGTGGCAAAAAGTCGACGGATTTTAATTTGTGCCAAAATTCCCCGTCCCCTTTGGCATAAATAATTAAACAAAAATTATGATAAAAAAAAGAGGGTACCCATATTGATGGTACCCTCCCAAAAGAATGTAGTGGATTAGTAACTAACTTAAGAGTTTATACTGTGAATTTAGTTTTAATTTTTTTCAGATACGGATGTTTCTTCTGAAGATTTTTCCAAAGCGCCAAGGCCACTCAAAGTTGCATCAGACAATCCCTTGATTTCGTCAGTCATTGACTGTCCGTTAAGAGCCTGATTTTCAACATTGAGCACTTTCATGATTCCAGGAATGGACATGATAGTGTCAATAAGAACATTACCAGTTCCTCCGTTACCATTAAGGCTAGGAAGATTTCCGCCACCAATATTGACGAACTCAGCATTCTGACCGATATCGGCCATAATTTCTGCCGTGCTGGTGGCAATCTTAATCTGCGCATCAGTCTGAATTTTCAACTTTTCAATTTCAAAGTTGACCTTCTCATTAGCAGCTCGCGCTTCAGCAAGTGCGCGTTCACCTTCTGCTTCAGCAAGCTTTTTAGCTTTGATACCTTCTGCTTCAGCCAGCTGCTGAGCTTTCGTACCTTCTGCTTCAGCCAGAAGTTTGGCCTTATGACCTTCTGCTTCAGCTACCTGCTTGGCCTTAACAACATCTGCCGCAGCAGTACCTTCTGCACGAGTTTTGGCCGCAGCAGCTTCTGCTTCCAATTTCACTGCATTTGCATCCTTTTCAGCAACAGCAACACGTGCTGTTGCCTCTGTTTTCTGAACGTCTGCATTACCTTCTGCCTCCTTGCGCTTAGCATTAGCCTTACGCTCAGCTACCTGAATTTCATTATCAGCCTCAATAGACTTAACATTAGCCTCAGCTTCTGCATTAATGAGCATAGTAGCCTTTTCAGATTCTGCACGAGTAATCTTAACTTCTCTTTCCTTCTGTGCTGCGAGATTCATTTGCTCCTGCTTCATAATCTCCACAGCACCACGCTGTTCTTCAACTTCTTTCTGTCTTACAGTTGCCTGAAGTTCCTTTGCAACTTCAGCATTAGCTTGAGCAGTGTCTGTCTCAATACGGAACTGAGCAATTTTCATGTCAGTTTCCTTTCTTTTTTCCTTTTCAGCTTGTTCAGCATCCATTCGAGCAATTTCAGCCTCACGTTTTGCTTCTGCTTCAGCTTTTTCTGCTGAAAGACTTTCCAAAGCCTTACGTTCACGAGTGATACGATCAGTCTCAGCAGCCTTGATATCAGCAGCTTTCTGCTTCTCGGATTTATCGAGAAATGCAATGTTATCAAAATAACCATTGCGATCGGTAATATCCTGAATATTAAGCGAAACGAGCTCAAGTCCCATCTTGTTCATCTCATCCTCAACAGACTCCTGAACATTTTTCTTAAATACTTCTTTGTCAGCAAGAACTTCCTCAGGTGTCATACTTGCAACAACGTCGCGAACAGCACCCATAAGAGTAAGTCGAACATCGTCGATAATACCATTCTTACCTCTTTCTTTGAATGAGATAATGGCAGTTTCAAGCTGAGCCTGGTCTCTCCTGTCAGGACGAATCTGAGCTGTCCAGTCAACAATAATCGGAACTGCTGTTTTTGTCATAATCTCATCTTCATCGGCAGGTACTGTAAGCATACAGAGATCGAAAAAATCCGCTTTCCGAATAATCGGAATCACGAAAGCACCACCAGAAATAATAACCTTAGGTTTCTTACCACCAGTAATGATAAGAGCTTTGTCAACGTCTGCAATGCGATACATGGACTTTGCAAGCAAAATAACTGCAACCAATACGACAAGTGCAATCACTATAGGAATAATAATAGATAAAATCGTCTGCATCATAATAATAAGCATCTCCCTTTGATTTAAATCAATATTTTCCACCACATTATTCTTTTGCTGTACAGAATAAAACTCTACTTTCAGATTATACCATATTTCTTGGCTTATGTAAACTTTTTTCAAAACTATTTTATGCCAAGAGGGACAGCTTGTCGTCCCTCTTGGCATAAAAACGAGAGCAACCACTCCTTCGTTTACTTCATCATTCAATTTATTTATTAATTTTTCAGTTATCATTAATACTTTATTTCCCATGGAAATTCTGGTATGTTTCCTATATTAAAATAATAATCTGGTAGATTTCCATTAAAAGATGGGATTACCCATAATGCCATAGTTTTTACATTAGCACCTCTTTTAGCTAATTCAGACTTTGCTCCAAATAGGTTTCTCCCAGTTTCAATAGAATCTTCAACTATTAAAACATTCTTATTTTCATAATTTAATTTATTTGCAATAAAAGTCTTTACTCCATCAGGTGATTTTTCTTGTGCTAATGATATTGATTTTTTTACATTTAAGCGCTGTGCGAGTAAGGCCGCAACAATCCATCCGCCCTTAGGAATAGGTGCAATATATTCTATATTAAAATTGCTTGAATTTATTTTGTTTGCGATATCCTCTATTATTTTATCAATTAAATCCCATGTAATTTTTTCTTCCATAAAAACTCCTCAGATCTGTTTTTGTACTCAACTTTTACTGTATATCATATTATAATTTGTTTAATTATTAATACATCCTTTACACATTCGCGCCATGCTTCGATTTTGTGCCATTTTAAATCTATCTTCTAGTAATCAAAATAAATTGTTGTTTTTTTGATTATTATATAAAAATATAGAACAACTTTCAATAAAATTGCTCTATATTTTACTAGTGTAGTTTTGCCAAAAGTGCCAAAATTCCCCGTCCTCTTTGGCATCCTATTGCTTTGTTATTATATCAATTATATTGTATTTTTTAACGTACGTTTTTTCTCTATTTAATCCAGCAATAGTAATAGCGTATGAATCTTTTTCAACTACTGGAATAAATATACAACATATAATAAAGCACGTTAATAATACTATCTTTATTGTTTTTTTCTTGGAAAAAATACAAAATAGTATATTTAAGATAATAACACAAATAATTAAAATAATATTATATATTAAAAGTATATTTTCGCTGTACATTCCTGCATCAGACATATATTTATCATGTACCGATTCACTACTTATTTTTACACCATATGGAATTCCCCTTGTAAACAACAAAATAAAAATTAATCCCATAACGACTGTAGAAATAATTTGTATTTTTTTATTGCTAAATAACTTTTTCATAGTTATCACCCATTTTTAAGATAATTGTGGAATAAATCATAGTATATTAATATTATCTTTAATTTTAATTAAGATTTCTTACTTTTCTATGTCCTATCATTATTATATTTTATAAAGAATTTAATGTCAACTTTATTCGTTTTATTAGAGAACCTATTTTGAATAGATATAGAAAAATGGTTTTAGATTTTGTAAATCATTTTTTGATAAAGATACACTTTTATCAAAAGTAATAGCTATTGAACAATATGTATTGTTTTTAATATTTGTATAGATTGCCATTCCCCTGTATGATGTTTCTGGAATTATATAAAAGATTCTACCATTCACACTAAAGTTTTCAGCATCACTATACATAGTAGATATTTGCGTAGTATCTAATTCCTGAGTCCATATATCTATTGATATATTATTATACAAATAATTACTCATTGTACCATTATTAATTCTTTCTTGTATATTTTCACTAACACCGTAGCTAAATGTTTTTCTATTATTGTTATATTTTAAATTTTTTGTTGTAGATGATATATTTGAAGATATTGAATCAATTTTTTGTAATTTCTTAACAACATTATTATATTTAACTTTAGGTAACCATGCTACTGATAATATAAATAAAGCTATAATTAAGAATACAGTTATAATTATTAAAATTATATTTCTAAAACTTTTAATTGATGTTCCTTTATTAAAATATAGTAAATATACCGCAATATATATATTAGTAACTATTAATAAACAGTATTCTATAGTCACATTTTGAAACATCATCATAATATCTAATATTGCAGTTACTACTAATAATGTATATGCAATACCAATTTTTTCTTTTTCTTTCATATTAAAAAATAAAAGTATAGCTAACAAGATTTTTTGAATACTTGCTATTATCATTAATACTTTTTCTACCAATGTTAGATTATTTGTAATAGTAACATATTCACCTACATATTTATAGGATATGATATTTATATATTCAATAATAGTTGCAATCACTGATACTATTGCTAATACTAAAAATATCTTTATCCCTAAATTTTTTTTATTACGTATATTGCATATAACAAAAATAATAAATCCTATAAGATATAATCTAGTTCCTATACCTAGTATTAACCCCTCTGAATATCTATCAAAGAAAAATATGAAACTACATAATAAATATATAATGGTAAAAACCAAAAAAATACTATTTACTATTCTTATTTTTCTGTCTTCCACTATGTTCACCTCCTTTTTAGTAAATTTTATAATCTGCAATTATAATATCATATATTTTTTACAATACTTTAAAAAAATGTTTTTTGGAAGTTTCCAAATAATCTTTCCAAATAGTTTGCTATACTTTCCTTGAAAGGTTGGTATAGAAGTGTTATTGCCAGAAGCTATTAAATTAAGAATAATTGAATTATTAGATGAAAATAAAATATCTGCATATAAACTTTCTTACAAAGGTGGTATTTCTCCATCTAATATTAGTGATGTATTAAGAGGAAAAGTATCAGAGCCAACTGTTTCAACTATTTTACATATATGTGAAGGAGCAAATATAACTTTAAAAGACTTCTTCGATTCAAAAATATTTGATGAAGTAAAAGCAGTAGAAAGAGATAGAAAATTAAAAAAATAATAATAGTCTTCTAGTATAACTTGAAGACTATTCTAAAATTATTTTAGTTCAAAATTTTTATAATTTTTTTGCAAAAATATGTACTTTTTCTTAAATTTAGTGTATAATTAAATAAATTAAGGAATAATATTTATTGTAGATATTATTCTACTTTGGTCTCAAAAGGACCAAACCCGTGTAGACGCTGAGCGTCGCAAAAAGTCATTCGAAAGAATGGCTTTTTTATTTATATAGTCTTTTGGGTTTTAACTGTCTTATTATTCCTAAAATATCTTTTACACTAAAAAAGTATTGTTCAGCTTTTGTAATGGGCATATTATTGTTATGTTTATGCCAAAAGGGACGGGGAATTTTGGCACAGTTTTATATTTTATTATATTCTCTTCTTATTTTTTCTCTATTTATTTTAATAATATTAGAAATTATTCTAAATGAAATTTTATGTTTTTTAAGTATTTTTACTAGTTCTCCTAATTCTGTTTTATTACTTTTCAGCTCTTCTATTTTTAATTCTTTTACTTTTAAAAACTCTTTTACTAATTTGTTGCACACAACTCTTTTATCTTCTTCTATATCTATAAATCTATATTCTTTAGTATTGGTAAAGTTGATTTTTTTATAATTTGAACATTCATATTCTTCTGCTTTGTATCTGTCACGAAATACATAGCCTGTCCTTTTGTATTTTTTATTATAATATAACCCATATCTAGTG